>NZ_CAXVWM010000175.1:0-80767 GCF_964263775.1 Agreia sp.
GGGGTTTTTGGCATTTGACTTAGTGCACGCTGTTGAGTTCTCAAAGATCGGACGCACCCGAACATCCACCACACCAACCGGCGCAGCCTCAACACGGGGCAACTTCTCAAACCTAGACCCAAACGAAACACCTGTCAAATCGCGCGACCCGAGCGACCAAACAAGAATCCGGCGCAACGAATCGAACAAAACAACGTTCGAAAGGGAGGAGGTTTACATCCCAGAAGGAGACACAAAGTCGTTTATAGACCCTGATCTGAACCTACGAGATGGTCCCGCTTGAGGCCGGAAGCACTTCGGCTATCCGCACCTGTGGGGCGACAAGAGAAGACATTACGGGCAGATGGCGCGACCGTCAAAACCAAGATGCAACCCGGGCGTGTCGCCCCGCAGTCCCGCGAAAGTTCACTCCACGAAGACTCCCGCGAGGGTCTTCTTGCCCCGTCGAAGCACTGCCACTCCACCGCCCAGGAGCAGCCCGTCGATCGTTGCCGACTCATCGGAGATTGCAGAGTTGTTGACGTAGACCCCGCCCTGGGCGATCGCTCGGCGCGCTTCGCTCACGCTTTTGGTCAAACCCGTATCGACGAGCAGCTGGGTGATGGGCGCATCCGGCATGCACGTTGTGCGGGGAAGCTCGCGGAGAGCCGAGATCAGAGTGGGCGTGTCGAGATCGGCCAGGTCTCCCTGCCCGAACAACGCGTGGGCCGCGGCGATCGCCGACTCCGTTGCGGTGACGCCGTGCACCAGCGCGGTCACCTCGTAAGCCAAGGTCTTCTGCGCCTCGCGGCGGAACGGCTCCTCGTCGACGAGGACCGCGATCCGTTCGATCTCTTCGCGCGGCAGGAAGGTGAAGATCTTGAGCCGCGCTATGACATCGGCATCAAGTGTGTTGAGCCAGAACTGGTAGAACGCGTACGGGCTGGTCAGCGAGGGATCGAGCCACACGGCATTGCCCTCGCTCTTGCCGAATTTCGTGCCATCGGAATTCGTGATGAGAGGCGTGCCGATCGCGTGAGCGCTGCCCTGCTCGGCACGATGGATGAGGTCGGTGCCGCTCGTCAGGTTGCCCCATTGATCGCTGCCGCCGGTCTGGAGCACGCAGTCGAAGCTCCGGTACAGCTCGAGGAAGTCCATCCCCTGCAGAATCTGGTAGCTGAATTCTGTGTAGCTGATGCCGGCGTCCGAGTTGAGCCGCGCGCTCACGGCGTCTTTCTTGAGCATGGTTCCGACGCGGTAGTGCTTGCCCACGTCTCGGAGGAAGTCGATCGCGGAGAGCGGCTGCGTCCACTCGAGGTTGTTGACCATGCGTGCCGCGTTGTCTCCGTCGAAACTGAGGAACCGCTCGATCTGGCCGCGGAGGTACTCGACCCACTCGGCAACAGTGTCCTTGGTGTTGAGCGTGCGCTCTGCCGTAGGTCGTGGATCACCGATGAGCCCGGTGGAGCCCCCGACGAGACCGAGGGGCCTATGTCCTGCCAGCTGCAGTCGACGCAGCAGAAGGATCTGCACCAGGTTGCCGAGATGAAGGCTCGGCGCGGTCGGGTCGAAGCCGCAGTAGTACGTGATGGGTGAACCGGCGAGCAACTTCTTCAATGCGTCACGATCCGTGGACACATGCACGAGGCCGCGCCAGTCGATCTCGTCCCAGACGTCGTCGAACGTCGAATCGTTGTGCTGGCTGGAAAGAAGTTCATTCGGGGTCGTCGACACCTGAACCACAGTATCAGCGCAGTTCATGGCCGACCGGATGTCGTATAACAGGGCTGAGGCCTTGATTCGGGCCGCGTCAGGTCTGTAGGCTTGATCCATCACAGATCAAGGCTTAGGCCTTGACCGGAGAGGCTCTCATGTTCGTGATCACGGCAGACCAAGTCGACAGCCGACACACCAGAGATCTTGTGTCGCACACGATCGGTCATCTCGACCGCGCATTCGGGGCAGGGCTCGCACTTCCCGTCGACCGCAACGCCGGAGACGAGTTGCAGGCCCTCATCCTGGACTCCGACACCGCCGTCTCCATGATCCTCGAGCTCACACGCACGGGCACCTGGAGCGTCGGACTCGGCACCGGCGACGTCGAACGCCCCCTTGCCCACGCGACACGCGAGGCAAGGGGGCCTGCCTTCATCGCCGCCCGGGCCGCCGTGGAATCGGCCAAAAGATCGCCTCAGCGATTCGCGGTGCGTCACGGCCACACATCGAACACGGTCGATACGACAGACTTCGAAGCCCTGATGCTTCTTCTGCTCGCCGTGCGAGACCGCCGAACCGAGCAAGGATGGCAGGTCTACGACCTGCTTGCAGCGAAGCGAACGCAACGAGAGGCCGCCGAATCCTTGGGCATCACGCCCCAGGCCGTGAGCGACCGGATGTCGGTGGCCCAGGTCAGACTCGACCTCGAGGCCCACGCTCCCCTCGGTCGCATGCTCTCGCGGCTGGCATCACCGAGCGAACTCTCGACGAAAGGACACGCAACACCGTGAGCCCCACAATCCTCGTTCTTCTCGGCACGGGCCTGGCGACGAGCGCGGTCGCACTGACTCTCGACATCCGAGCTCACGGCAGGCGCCCGGGCGCATCACTCACAAGACGATCCGGTAGCGCCGTTCTGTCCGCCATGACCGTCCTCGCATTCGGCAGCCTCATCGCGGCGCTCGCCTACTCCGGGTTCGATCCACACGGCGCAGATGCCGAGACTCCGCTTGCCCGGGTGCTCATGACAGCCCTCGCTCTTGCGCTGGCAACGATCGGCGGAGGTCCGTTCGCAGTGCTGGCACTGCGCCTCGCGGCTCGGGGCACCAGCAGGGCAGGGGCACACGGCGGCATCCTCATCACCGAGAACCAGCAGGCGGCCGACCCCCCTCCGCGTGAGACGACGCCACGGCGCGGCCTCTTCCGACGTCGTCCGTCTGAGAGACCACGCATCTCCCCCGCTCCGCTGTCGACGCATCCAGCCGAACCGGCCATGGGGTCACCCGCGGTCGAAGTGCTCCGAGGCGGAACCACGATCGGAATCCTCGAACGTGTCGCCATCGCGGGAGCCATCGTCGCCGGTTTCCCCGAAGCCGTCGCGGTGGTGATCGCCATCAAGGGCGTCGGCCGCTTCAGCGAGCTCGCGGCGTCCGAGGCCAAAGAGCGATTCATCATCGGCACGCTCGCGAGCTTCGTCTGGGCTTCTGCCTGCGCACTCGTGCTTCGGTGACACGGGTCGACCGATGACGGCTCAGAATTCGCTCGGTCAGGCGCGCTTGCGCGGCACACTCGCCCGGTAGGGCGACACCGTCGGATCGTTCAGGATGTAGAACCTCCAGGGGTATGCGTCAAGCCCGCCCGGTCCACTGACGCCGGTGCGCACGCTCGTACCGACATCGGCAGCGTCGTCGCACAGTTCGAGCGAATAATCGGCGCCCGCCAAGTTCGCGCCGCCGTCAGACAGCGGAATGCCCATCGCCTTGGTCAGTCGTGCCGGGCCACGAGCGAGGTCGCGAAAGGCGATCCGCTCTCCCCTATTCGCCCGAGCCTGATCCACTCCGGCGACTATTTCGCCGGCCCGCAGCAGCACCCCCGACGCCTGGCCCTCGGGAGAGCAGACGATGTTCGCACACACGTGCATGCCATACGTGAAGTAGGTGTAGAGATGAAGCGCAGGGCCGAACATCACCGCGTTGCGTGCGGTTCTGCCGCGAAAGCTGTGTGATCCCGGGTCTTCACCCACGCCGAGGTATGCCTCCACCTCCGTGATGCGCACCGTGATGTCGCCCTCGTCCGAACGTCGGGTCAGCCGTGCCCCGAGCAGCTCGGGTGCAACCTCGACGCTCGTTCTGTCGAAGAAACCCGAGCTGTTCGACGCCTGAGTGAACATCGGACTAGAACATGCCCTTGCCCGACACCGCGGACACGATCACCACGAAGACGAGAACCGCTGCGGCGACAGCCACGACGATCCACGTCGCACGCTTCGACATCGGTGCCCGGTCGCGCCTTTTCTTGTTGTTCTCGTTGCGCAGGGTCACAGGCTTCCGATCTCTTTCGCGGCGGACGACTGGAGAGCGCGGACGCTTTCGGTGAGCGCGGCGAGCTGTTCTCTGACCCGGTCGGGTGCGGTTCCACCGCGACCGTCGCGGCTCGAGACGGAGCCTTCGATCGTAAGTACCGACCGCACCTCCGGCACGAGATGCGGTGACAGCGATGCGTACTGCTCGTCACTGAGTTCGTCGAGTTCGAGATCGTTTTCTTCGGCGAAACGAACGAGCGCCCCCGTGATCTCGTGAGCGTCGCGGAAGGAAACGTGCTGCTTGACCAGCCACTCCGCGACGTCGGTGGCCAACGAGAAGCCCTGGGGCGCCAATTCCGCCATCCGGTCGATGTGGAACGTCATCGTGGCGACCATGCCGGTGAACGCCGGCAGCAGTACCTCGAGCGTGGTGATGGAGTCGAAGACCGGTTCCTTGTCTTCCTGCAGATCGCGGTTGTACGCGAGCGGCAGCCCCTTGAGCGTGGTCAGCAGCCCCGTGAGGTTGCCGATGAGTCGTCCGGATTTTCCCCGGGCCAATTCGGCAATGTCGGGATTCTTCTTCTGGGGCATGATCGACGAGCCCGTGGAGTACGAGTCCGACAGTGTGACGAAGCCGAATTCCTTGGTGTTCCAGAAGATGATCTCTTCTGCGAAACGTGAGAGGTCGATGCCTATCTGGGCGGTGATGAACGCGAACTCCGCGACGACATCGCGACTCGCCGTTCCGTCGATGGAGTTCCAGGAACTCTGATCGAAGCCGAG
This sequence comes from Agreia sp., assembly GCF_964263775.1. NCBI lineage: Bacteria > Bacillati > Actinomycetota > Actinomycetes > Micrococcales > Microbacteriaceae > Agreia > Agreia sp. The sequence continues at coordinate 4,781 of NZ_CAXVWM010000175.1, forward strand.
CTCGAGGGCCACGGCCTGAGCATCGAGGCCAAGGGTGTTCCCTGCCAGCGCCCCCGAGCCGTACGGCGACCAGTTCGCTCGGCGATCCCAGTCGACCAATCGCTCGAGGTCGCGAAGAAGGGGCCAGCAGTGGGCGAGAAGGTGATGCGACAGGAGCACCGGTTGCGCGTGCTGCAAGTGTGTGCGCCCGGGAAGAATGGCGCCGAAATGCCTGTCCGCCTGGGCGGCGATGGCGTCGATCAAGTCGGTGACGAGATGCCGGATGCGCGCGGCGTGATCTCGAAGGAGCATGCGCACGAGCGTGGCGATCTGGTCGTTGCGGCTGCGACCCGCGCGGAGCTTGCCGCCGAGCTCGACGCCCGCGCGGTCGATAAGTCCTCGTTCCAGCGCCGAATGCACGTCTTCGTCAGACGCCTCAGGACGGAACGTGCCATCCGCCACATCGGTCTCGAGAGCATCGAGGGCCGCCACCATGCCCGTCAGTTCGTCGGCGGTCAGGTACCCGGCCGTAGCCAAGGCCCGTGCGTGGGCCCGGGATCCTGCGATGTCATACGCGGCGAGCTGCCAATCGAAATGGGTGGACCGGCTCAGTTCGACGAGCTCGGGCGCGGGGCCGCCAGCGAAACGGCCGCCCCAGAGAGCGCCGGCCTCGCCGGCACGGTTGGACACATCGCGATCAGTCATGGGTCTTCACTCTCCCGCAATGGCAGCCGACTGCTGGCGGAGAAGCCAGACCAAAAGCGCCTTCTGCGCGTGAAGCCGATTCTCGGCCTCGTCCCAGACGACGCTCTGGGGGCCGTCGATGACATCGGCGCTGACCTCGTATCCACGGTCGGCAGGAAGGCAGTGCAGGAACAGGGCGTTGCTCTTCGCCTGGTCGAGGAGCGCCTGATCGACCTGGTACTTTCCGAAGGTGGCGACTCGCGCGGCCTTCTCGTCTTCTTTGCCCATCGACACCCAGGTGTCGGTCACAACGATGTCTGCACCGCGAACCGCTTCGGCCGGGTCGACGTGCACGGCCACGGAGCCGCCGGTCTCGGTCGCCCGGGCCGTCGCGTCGGCGACCACCGCCGCATCCGGTGCGAACTCTGCAGGGGCGCCGATATGCACGTGCATGCCCGCCGTCGCGCAGGCCAACAGGTAGGACTGGGCCATGTTGCTGGCGCCATCGCCGAGGAATGCAACAGTCTGGCCGGCAAGCGAGCCGCGGTGCTCGCGGATGGTCATGAGGTCGGCAAGCAGTTGGCACGGGTGGAATTCGTCGGAAAGCGCGTTCACCACGGGAACGGCGGTTCCTCTCGCCATCTCTTCGAGCCCGGTTTGCGCGTGAGTTCGCCACACGATGGCCGCCACCTGGCGCTCGAGCACGCGTGCGGTGTCTGACGCGGTCTCCTTGCCCCCCAGCTGGCTCGACGCCATGCTGATGATGAGCGGGCTGCCCCCCAGGTCGGCGATTCCCACGGCGAACGAGACGCGCGTGCGCGTGGACGACTTGTCGAAGATCACCGCCACGGTCTGCGGGCCCGCCAGCGGCTGCGTCTGGAATCGGTCTCGCTTGAGCTCCAGTGCCAGGTCGAGGATCTCAGCCTGCTCGGCAGATGAGAGGTCGTCATCGCGCAGGAAATGTCTGGTCACGGGTGAGCTTTCGGTCAGAGTCGGAAAGGAAAAGACTAGCGGGCGCGGCGGCAGGACTCAGACGACCGGCACCGCGCCGAGGGCGGCCCCGAACCTCTCGCCGAAGACGCGGAGTTCGTCGTCGCCCACGATAAGCGGCGGCGCGATGCGAATGCTCGAGTCGTTGGCGGCATTCACGATGAGTCCCGAGTCGAGCGCGGCCGCGGCAATCGCCGCTGCGTTCGGATTCGCCAAGCCGACCCCGATCAGGAGACCGCGGCCGCGCACGTCGGCGACGTGGGGCGAATCGAGGTCGCGGATGATCTGCGTGATCTGCGCTCCGCGAACGGCAGCATTCTGCACGAGACCGGCCGTCTCGATCTCGGCGAGAACGGCGTTGGCCGTCGCCGTCGCGAGTGGATTTCCCCCGAAGGTCGAACCGTGCATGCCGCGCTGAAACAGTTCGGATGCCCAGCCGAACGTAACCAGGGCGCCGATGGGGAACCCGCCGCCCATGCCCTTGGCCATCGTCACGGCGTCGGGACGAATTCCGAACTGTTCGTATGCGAACCACGAGCCGGTGCGGCCCGCCCCCGTCTGGATCTCGTCGAGGATGAGCAGCACACCGTGCTCCTCCGTGAGCTCGCGTGCGCGAACGAGGAATCCGTCTGGCAGGTCGAGAACGCCGGCCTCCCCCTTGATCGGCTCGAGGATGAGCGCAGCGACGGAGCTGTCGATCGACCGCTCGAGCGCCTCGATCGTCGAATCGATGTGCTCGACGCCTGGCGGCATCGGTTCGAAAGCGTCGCGGAGGCTCGGCTTGCCCGTCAGCGCGAGCGCGCCCATCGTGCGTCCGTGGAACGAATCGTGCAGCGCCAGCATCCGGTGACGATCGCCTCCGGCACGGTTGAGCCGGGCGAGCTTGAACGCCGCCTCGTTGGCCTCGGCCCCCGAGTTGCCGAAGTACACCCGACCCTCGGGACCCGCGCCCGTGATTCGCTTCAGGCGCTCGGCGAGTTCGAGCTGGGGTGTCGTCGTGAAGTAGTTCGACACATGCGCCAGTGCCGCCGCCTGGCGCGAGACTGCGTCGACGAAGACCGGATGCGCGTGGCCCAGCGAGTTCACGGCGATGCCTGCGAGGAAGTCGAGATACTGCTTGCCGGACGCGTCCCAGACGTAGCAGCCCTCGCCCCGGGTCAGCAGTGCTTGAGGCGTGCCCATCGACTTCATCAAGGACTCGCCGAACCGACCCGACCATTCCGCCTCGGTGCTCACAGTGCCTCCCGGCTGACTTCGGTGCCGATGCCGCTCTGCGTGAAGACCTCGAGCAAGATCGAATGAGGCGTGCGTCCGTCGATGATCGCGGCCTTCGCAACCCCGCCATCGACGGCCTCGAGGCAGGCGGCCATCTTCGGGATCATGCCCGATTCGAGGCCGGGCAGAAGCGATCGAAGTGACTCGGCGTCGATGCTGCTCACCAGCGAGTCCCGATTCGGCCAGTCGCTGTACAGCCCCGCCACATCAGTGAGGATGACCAGCTTCACAGCTCGCAACGCGACGGCGAGGGCGGCCGCGGCGGCGTCGGCGTTCACGTTAAGCGACTGGCCCGGATGGTCGGAATCTGGCGCGATCGAGGAGACGACGGGAATATAACCCGCGTCGAGGCGCTGCCGGATGGCATCCGGGTTGACGCTCACGATGTCGCCGACCTGGCCGATGTCGACGGGCTCGCCATCGACCTCGATCAGGCGTTTTCGGCCTGCGAAGAGTCCGGCGTCATCACCCGAGAATGCCACGGCCAGCGGACCATGCTCGTTGATGTGCCCCACGATCTCGCGGCTGATCTGCCCGGCGAGCACCATGCGAACCACGTCCATCGCCTCAGGGCTGGTCACACGGTAGCCTCCACGGAACTCGCTCCGGATGCCGAGACGATCGAGCATCGCGGAGATCTGCGGGCCCCCGCCATGCACGACCACAGGACGGATGCCCGCGTAGCGCAGAAACACGATGTCTTCGGCGAACGACTTCTGCAGGGCCTCGTCGACCATCGCGTTGCCACCGAATTTGATGACCATGATCTGGTTGTGGAATCTCTTGAGCCAGGGAAGGGACTCGATCAGGGTCGCGACCTTGGCAGAGGCGGAGGGCAACGAGTTCGGAGTATCAGTCATCAGGTGGCGTATGCGCTGTTCTCGTGGACGTAGTCGTGAGTGAGGTCGTTTGTGAGGATGGTCGCGCTCGATGCGCCGACCTTGAGGTCGATGAGCACGTGCACGGCCCGGGGAGTGAGGTCGACGGCGTCGCTGGGCTGATCGGGTTGGCCTGCCGAGCACACGCGCACGCCGTTGATCGTCACATCGATGTCGAACGGGTCGAACTGCGCCTGCGTGGTTCCGACCGCGGCGAGCACACGTCCCCAGTTGGGGTCGTTGCCGAAGACGGCAGCCTTGAACAGGTTGCTGCGCGAAACGGCCCGGCCCACGTCGACGGCGTCATCCTCCGACGCCGCCCGGATCGTCTCGATGGTGATGTCGTGGCTCGCGCCTTCGGCGTCGCCCTGCAGCTGCTCGGCGAGATCGGCGCAGATCGCCTCCAGGGCCGCCGCGAATTCCGCGCCGTCGGGCACTACTCCGGATGCGCCGGATGCCAGGAGTGTGACCTGGTCGTTCGTCGACATGCAGCCGTCTGAGTCGAGCCGGTCGAACGTGACCCGGGTCGCGGCGCGAAGGGCGGCGTCGAGTTCAGAACTCGACAGATCTGCATCCGTCGTAATGACGACGAGCATCGTGGCCAATCCGGGCGCGAGCATGCCGGCGCCCTTGGCCATTCCTCCGATGACCCACCCCGACGCAGACGTTCTGATGGCCTCCTTCGGATGCGAGTCCGTCGTCATGATGGCGCGAGCCGCGTCGGGCCCGCCGTCGACCGTCAATGCCGGCGAGGCCGCGTCTACTCCCGCCAGCAGGCGATCGCGGAAGCTCTGATCACCCGTGCCGATCAGGCCCGTGGAGCAGACCAGCACATCGCCGGCCGACACTCCCAAGCGCTCCGCGACCTGTTCCGCCGTCTGGTGGGTCGTCTGAAAGCCGAACGCGCCGGTGTAGCAGTTGGCGCCGCCGGAGTTGAGGACGATCGCCTCCACCGTGCCATCGAGGATGGCCTGGCGCGACCAGATGATGGGGTTCGCCGTGCATCGATTGCTGGTGAACACCGCCGCCGCAGACGTGCGGGGTCCGAGGTTCTGCACGAGGGCGAGGTCGAGCGCACCCGAGCCTTTGAGGCCTGCAGCGACGCCGGCGGCAACGAAGCCCTGGGCTGCCGTGACACTCACGGGGCGACTCCGTTGACCGGCAGGCCGGTCGTCTCGCCGAGTCCAAGCGCGATATTTGCCGATTGGATGGCCGCGCCGGCCGTGCCCTTCACGAGATTGTCGAGGGCGGTCACCGTGACGACTCGTCCGGCCGCCTCGTCGACGGCGAGTCCGATGAGCGCCACATTCGCGCCCACGACATCGCTGGTGCGCGGAAATCGGCCCTCCGGAAGGAGATGCACGAACGGTTCGTCGGCGTAGGCGAGCTCCCAGGCGCTGCGCACATCCGACGCCGTTGCACCCGGGGCCAGCCGCGCGGTCGATGTGGCCAGGATGCCGCGGGACATGGGAACGAGCATGGGGGTGAACGACACAGACGTGCGTCCGCCGGATGCGCCGGTCAGGTTCTGGATGATCTCCGGTACGTGACGATGCCGTCCGCCGACACCGTACACACTGGCCGAACCGAGGATCTCGGATGCCAGCAGGTCGGTGCGCAGCGCCTTGCCCGCGCCCGACGGGCCGACGGCGAGCACGGCGACGATGTCATCGCCCTCGATGACGTGCGCCGCGAGTCCGGGCGCAAGCCCCAGCGAGATCGCCGTGACGTTGCAACCGGGAACGGCGATCCGTTTCACTCCCTCGAGCGCGGTACGCTGCCGAGAGCCGTCGTGCCGCATGAGTTCGGGCAGCCCGTAGGGCCAGGATCCGTAGAACTCGCCGCCGTAGAAGTCGGCCCAGTCTTGTTCGTCGACGAGGCGGTGGTCTGCGCCGCAATCGACGACCAGCGTCGATTCGTCGAGCTGCGCGGTCAGCTCGCCCGATTTGCCGTGCGGAAGCCCGAGAAAGACGACGTCGTGGCCGGCCAGGTTCTCGGCCGTCGTATCGACCAGCTCGAGGTGGGCGAGCGAGCGCAGATGCGGATGCACCTCGACCAGACGCTGACCCGCGTTGGCGTGCGCCGTGACGGTCGTCACCTCGAAGTCGGGATGGTCGGCGAGCAGTCGGAGCACCTCGCCGCCCGCGTATCCGCTCGCGCCGGCAACAGCCACGGAAAAAGTCATGCCTTAAATGTAGTCGCTTCGGCCGGGCCACCCCGATCCACCGCCGCCGCACGGTGCCGCGTCGCTACTGTGGAGGCACGACCCGGGCGCGACGCGCCCGCGTGAATTGAAAGAAGGTTCCATCATGGACGGACTCGACGAACTGGCCAGGCAGCTTCCCATCGGCGAGATCGCGAAAAAGCTCGGCGTCAGCGAGGCCGAGGCGAAGGATGCCGTCGACGAGGCGCTTCCCGCTCTGATTTCGGGGCTCGCCGCGAACAGCGCGAGCCCCCAGGGCGAGAAGTCGCTCGAAAAAGCACTGCAGAAGCATTCCCGCACGTCTCTGCTCGAGGGCGGAGTGAACGTCGACGATGTCGATACGCATGACGGCGAGAAGATCGTCTCGAACATCTTCGGCGGCAACAGAGACCAGGTCGTGTCGCGGCTGGCGTCGACCGAGACGTCGACCACCCAGTCCGTCATCCAGAAGATTCTGCCGATCGTCGCCCCGATCGTTCTGGCGTGGCTCGCGTCGAAGTTCTTCCCCAAGCCCGAGAGCGCAGACTCCGCCGAATCCAGGAACTCCTCCGGCGGAGGAATCGGCGATGTGCTCGGCGGACTCCTCGGAGGCGGATCCGGTGGTTCGCACTCGACGGCCTCGGGCGGTCTCGGCGGCCTGCTCGGTGGCCTCCTGGGCGGCGGTTCCGGCGGACCCGGCGCGGGCGGGGGCATCGGCGATATCCTCGGTGGCCTGCTGGGCGGCGGCAAGAAGTAGCACGCCGCTCCGCCGAAATCTACGCGTCCCCGGGCTCATCCGTCGCGACCGCGTAGGAAGAGCCCGGGGAACGTGATTTCACTCGCGGAGGGTGGCCCCGAACTCGGTTGCGGCCAGCGCGAGGCCCGCGAGCTTCGCATCGGACGCCTCACTCGCCGTGAGCGTGCGGTCGGGGGCACGAAAGCGGAGTGCGAACGTGAGCGACTTCGTGTCGTCATCGACGCCGGTTCCCCGGTAGTCGTCGACGAGGCGGATGTCTTCGAGCAGCGCGCCGGCGCCTCGGGATACCGCGTCGGAGACATCGCCTGCGGGGATCTCTCGCCGGACGACGACAGACAAATCCTGGGTCGCAGCCGGATACGCGAAGATCGGTCGAACGGCGATCTCGGTCGGGGACAGCTCGATCAGTGCGTCGAGATCGAGCTCCGCCACCGCGACCACGCGCGGCAGATGAGCCACTTCAGCAATGCGAGGAAGCAACTCGCCCGCCACGCCGACGATCGTGTCGCCCTCCGCCGTGGTGACGACGAGCGACGCCGTGCGACCGGGATGCATGGCCGTATGCGAGCCCTGACGGGCACGAATGTCCAGCCCCAGCGCGATACCGAGCTGGCGCACCGAGTCGAGGGCGTCCGCCAGGCCGATCGGCCGTGCGTCGAGCCCCGGCTGCTTCTCCCAGGCGTTGCCCACGAAAACGAGCGCCGCGTGCCGCGGCTGCGCGGGCAGAGCCGTGTCGAGACCGGCGAGCACCTCATCGCTGGGACGGGCACCGCCAGGCGGGAGTTCGGTCTGGCCGTAGTCGACGCCGGGCTCCGGCAGAAAGACGAGACCCGTCTCGAACAGCGCGAGATCGAGCAGTCCCCGCGACAGGTTGCGCCGTGCGATGTCGAGCAGTCCCGGAATCAAGGTCGTGCGGAGGTAAGGCGCCTCGGCATCGAGCGGATTGGCCACGCGAACCGCCGTGACCGTATCGCCCCGCGGCGAACCGAACAGCTGGGTGGCGGCGTCTGAGAGGAACGGGTAGGCCAGAACCTCGACCAGTCCACTCGACGCGAGTGTCTGCGAGACCTGTCGCCGCAGGAGTTGCTCCCTCGTGAGCCCGCGCCCGGGGGGCGCGACGGGCAGCACACTCGGGATGCGGTCGTAGCCCACGATTCGGGCGACCTCTTCGGCGAGTGCGGACTTGTGCGTGATGTCGGGCCGCCACGTCGGCGGCGTCACCACCAGGCCGCCCTCGATTTCCGCGATGTCTCCGCCGATTTCGGCGAGCGACGATCGAATCTCCTCGGGCGAGAACTCGACCCCGATGAGGCCCGCGATGTACCGGTCGGGCAGCTCGACGGCCGGCGGGGCGTCGTGCTGCGAGTACGACGAGCCCAGCTCATCCGCCGTGCCCCCGGCCAGGTCGACGAGCAGTTGCACGACCCGTGCCGCGGCGACCGACGCGACCGCGGGATCGACGCCCCGCTCGAATCGGCGCGACGCCTCGCTCGGCAGCTTGTGCCTGCGGGCAGAGCGCGCAATCGACACCGGATCGAAGTTGGCGGCCTCGACGAGGACATTGCGCGATGAATCGCTGATCTCGGTCGACGCGCCGCCCATCACTCCTGCAAGGCCGATCGCGCCCGATGTGTCGGCGATCACCAGGTCTTCAGCATCGAGCTGACGCGTCTGGCCGTCGAGGGTGACGAGCTTCTCGCCCGAGCGGGCGCGGCGAATGCGGATGCCGCCGGTCAGCTTGTCGAAATCGTAGCCGTGCACGGGCTGACCGAGTTCGAGCATCACGTAGTTCGTGACGTCGACGATGAGCGAGATCGATCGGATGCCGGCAAGGTTCAGCCTGGTCGCCATCCACGGCGGGGTCGGCTTCGACGGATCGACGTCGCGCACCAGGCGGGTGACGAAGACAGTCGCGCCGATGCGTCCGCGAATGGGTGCGGCGTCGTCGACCGTGACATCGAAGCCCTCGGCCTCGACCGCGGCCGTCGACAGGGCCGGATCACGGAACGCAGCCCCCGTGGCGTGCGCGTATTCGCGCGCGATGCCACGAATCGAGAATGCGTAACCACGATCGGGTGTGACATTGACTTCAACGGCCTGGTCGTCGAGGCCGAGAAGCGAGAGAGCGTCGGTGCCGACGATGGGATCGAGTCCGAGGGTCGCCAGGCGGAGAATGCCGTCGTGCTCGTCGTTCAGGCCCAGCTCTCGTGATGACGCGATCATGCCGTCGGAGACGTGCCCGTAGGTTGTGCGGGCGGCGATCGCGAAATTTCCGGGAAGCACCGCGCCGGGAAGAGTCACGACGACCTTGTCTCCCGGAACGAAGTTGTGGGCACCGCAGACGATTCCGCGCACGGCGGCCCCGCCATCCAGTGCCGTCTCGCCCTCGGGGGCAACGCGCACGCTGCACCAGCGGATCGTCTTGCCGTTCGAATGCGGCTCTTCGACGAACTCGAGCACTTCGCCGACGACGATGGGGCCGGTGAGGTCGAAACCATGCGACCCCTCTTCTTCGAGGCCGACCTTGACGAGGGCCGCGTGCACATCTGCGACCGTGGATCCGGGCGTGACGTCGACGAATTCCGCCAACCATCCGAGTGGGATTCGCATCGGTTAGACCACCATTCCGAATTGCTGGCTGAAGCGGATATCGCCCTCGACCATGTCGCGCATGTCATTGAGGTCGTTGCGGAACTGAAGCGTGCGCTCGATACCCATGCCGAAGGCGAAGCCCTGGTACTTTTCGGGATCGATGCCGGCCGACAGGAGCACGTTCGGGTTGACCATTCCGCATCCGCCCCACTCGACCCACCGCGCTCCGCCCTTGGCGTTGGGCTGCCACACATCCATCTCGGCGCTCGGCTCGGTGAACGGAAAGTAATTGGGGCGAAGGCGGATCTTGGCTTCCTCGCCGAACATCGCCCGCGCGAAGTGCTCCAGGGTTCCGCGCAGGTGCGCCATCGTCAGGCCCGTGTCGATCGCGATGCCCTCGACCTGCATGAAGACGGGCGTGTGCGTGGCGTCGAGTTCGTCGGTGCGATAGACCCGGCCCGGAGCGATGACGTAGACGGGCAGCTCGCGTGACAGGAGCGATCGAACCTGCACCGGTGACGTGTGCGTGCGCAGAAGCAGGTGGGACTCGACGGGCTCGATGAAGAAGGTGTCCTGCATGGCGCGGGCGGGGTGATCCGGGGCGAAGTTGAGGGCGTCGAAGTTGAACCACTCGCTTTCGAGCTCGGGGCCCTCGGCGACCTCCCATCCCATTCCCACGAAGATGTCGGCGACGCTTTCCTGCAGAAGAGAAAGCGGATGCCGGGCGCCCACACGGGCGCGCGTCGGCAGGGCCGTCACGTCGACGAATTCGCTCTCGAGTCGGGCCTCTTCTTCTCGCGCCACGATCTGCGTCTCGCGCTCGGAGAGGGCCTGCGCGACTCGGCCACGGGCCTGCCCCATCAACTTGCCGGCCGCGGCCTTGGCTTCTTTGGGCACGTCGCGGAGCGTGGCGTTCAGGCGCGACAGGGCCGACGCCTCCCCCACGTGCGCGCTGCGCGCGGCCTTCAGGGCGGTCGAATCGTCGGCAGCTGCGATGGCGGCCAGGGCGACCTCGACGGCTGCGGCGACGGATTCGTCGGATATCACTATGGGGTCAGACACGAGTCACAAGTTTAGCGACCCGTGACGGCGCTACTCGGTCGTGCGGTTCTCGGGGTTGGTGTTCAGCGTTGCCGACACTGCGATGGACGCCGTCGGGGTGATCTGGTCCTTCGGCAGGAGCGTACCCGGGCTGCGCCTGCGGGCAAGTCGTCGGGCCAACGCGCTGAGCGAGAGGTTGATCGCCAGGTAGATCACCAACGTGACGAGGAACAACGAGAAGAGGTACTTGCTGCCATAGAAAGCGGCGAGATTGTTCATCGTCGTTCTGATGAGCTCGTTGTAACCGACGATATAGCCAAGGCTGGTGTCCTTGAGAAGCACGACGAGTTGAGCGACGATGACCGGAAGCATCTGACGGAACGCCTGAGGGAACTCGATGTAGGTTTTCGTCTGTAGAAGAGTCATTCCCAGGCTCAGCCCGGCTTCCTTCTGCCCCCGAGGAAGCGATGCCAGTCCGGCTCGAAGCGCCTCTCCGATGATGGCGCCGTTGTAGACACCCAGACCGAGCACGACGGCCCAATATGTTCCGGACGAGGAGGCGAGCAAGATGAACAGCATCAGGAGCAGAACGGGCATGCCCCGGAAGAATTCGAGCACCACGGTAGTCGGCACCCGCACCCATGCGGAGTTCGACGTGCGGAGCGTTGCGAACACGATTCCGATCGCCACCGCAAGAACGGCGGCGACAGCTGCGGCCTGGAGGGTACCCAGAACGCCCTTGCCGATGAACTGCCAGACATCGGCGTCCATGAAGATGTCCCAGCGTGACGGATCGAAGAAGCCGGGCAGAGTGAGGCCCGACGACTGGCGCGGTGCGGCAAGAGTGAGGACGACCCACGCGAGGCCGGCCGCGATAATCACGAGAGCGACTATCGACAGGATGAGCGACCGACGACGGGTCTTCGGGCCAGGAGTGTCGAACAGCACAGATGCACTCATCGAGCCACCACCCACTTCTTTTCGAGGCGTCCCGAAAGGATACCGAGGGGAATCGTGATGACGAGGTAGAAGAACGCAACGCCCAGAAGCACCGCGATCACGGCGTTGCCATTTGCGTTGGCGAGACCCTTGCCCACCGTGAAGAGTTCTGCGACAAAGAATCCGCCGGCCACGGAGGTGTTCTTGCTCAATGCCACGAACACATTGACCAATGGCGGGATCACCATTCGGAATGCCTGCGGGAAGATCACCAGCGTGACGGACTGCCCGAACCCCATGCCGAGGCTTCGGGCGGCCTCCGCCTGGCCGACCGGAACACCGTTGATTCCGGATCGGAGCGCCTCCGCGATGAAAGGCGACGTGTAGAGGGTGAGGCCGATGCACGCGGCCACGAAGTAAGGAAGGGTTGATCCGAGGTACGGGAGGATGATCGCGCAGAAGAACAGCACGAGAGTGAGTGGCGTGTTCCGCAGCATCTCGGTGTAGAACGCGGCGAATCCGTTGAGCGCGGGTATCGGAGCGATGCGCATGGCGGCGACGATCGTTCCTATGATGAGCGCCGCGGTTCCCGAGATCAGCAAAAGGGACAGGGTCAGCCCGAACCCGCCGAAGTAGGCGGGCAGGTTGTCGATCACAGCATCCACGAAATCGCTCACCTCATTTCTTGTGTTTTGGTACTGGTGTTGGTGGAGGTCGTCCTTCGGGCCTGGATGGTTCAGCCGATCGTCCAGCTGGGCCATCCAGGCCCGTCAAGCGGTTCTGAAAAGACCTAGTAGCGGTCGACGGCGGGCGGCTCGACGAACTCGAGCACGGTTCCGGCCGTGTCGTCCCAAGCCTTCTCGTAGCTACCGTCTTCGTAGGACTCCTCGAGCACGTCGTTAATCCAGTCGCGGAATTCCGTGTCGTCGAGAGCGAGCCCAATTCCGTAGGGTTCCTCAGTGAACGGCTTGCCCACAACCTTGAACTGGCCCTCATTCTGGGCGGCAAGGCCCGCGAGAATCACATTGTCTGTGCTTACGGCGACAACCGCGCCGCTCTTGAGCGGCTCGAGGCAATTCGTGTACGTGTCAGTCAGCAGGGGCTCAGCGCCGAGCTCCGCCAGCTTGGCCGCCGGCGTCGAACCCGTCACGGAGCAAACCGGCTGGCCCACGAGGTCGTCCTCGGATTTGATGTCGTCGTTGTCGGCCGTCACGAGGATGGACTGTCCGGCCATGTAGTACGGGCCCGCGAAAGAAATTACCTCTTTGCGCTTGTCATTGATCGTGTACGTCGCGACGACGATATCGACCTCGCCGTTCTGGATGAACGGCTCGCGGTTGGCGGAAACGGATTCTTTCCAGACGATCTTGTCTTCAGAGATTCCGAGCTTCGCCGCAATGATCTTCGCGATCTCGACGTCGAATCCGACGGGCGATCCGTCGGGGCCGACAAGGCCGAACAGCGGCTGGTCGAACTTCGTGCCGATGGTGATCGTGCCGGCCTCGGCGAGCTTCTCCATGGTCGAGCCCGCCGCGAAGGTGGGGGCCGGTTCGGGCGTGGAGCCCGCGTCGGCGCTGTCGCTCGAACCGGCGCAACCGGCGAGGGCGATCATGGATGCCGCGGCAAGGGCCACGAGGGATAGGGTTTTGCGCTTCATAGGGGTGGATGCCTCTCTACTGTGCTGATTGGTACTGCGGTGGAACTGGCCCAGGGTTGGTGGACCGTGATGGAGATCTGGGACGGAAGCCCGTCTTACCGGTTCTGTGAACTCAGTGATCGAGGATCTTCGACAGGAAGTCTTTGGCCCGCTCGGTCTGCGGATTCGTGAAGAAAGTCTCTGGTGTCGCCTCTTCTTCGATCTTTCCCGACGCCATGAACAGCACCCGGTCGGCCGCCTTGCGCGCGAAGCCCATCTCGTGAGTGACGACGACCATGGTCATTCCGTCTTTGGCGAGTCCGACCATGACGTCGAGCACCTCGTTGATCATTTCGGGGTCGAGCGCACTCGTCGGCTCGTCCATGAGGATCAGCTTCGGCTGCATCGTGAGAGACCGTGCGATGGCCACGCGCTGCTGCTGTCCGCCCGAGAGCTGGGCTGGCATCTTGTTGGCCTGGTTCGCGATGCCGACGCGGTCGAGCATCTCCATGCCACGCGCCTCGGCCGCCTTCTTCGACAGCTTGCGCACTTTGATGGGCGCGAGCGTGACGTTCTCGAGGATCGTCTTGTGGGCGAAGAGATTGAAGGACTGGAAGACCATGCCCACGTCGGCACGGAGGTCGGCCAGGGCCTTGCCCTCCTCGGGCAAGACCTTGCCGTCGATCGTGATGCTTCCCGAGTCGACCGTCTCGAGCCTGTTGATCGCCCGGCAGAAGGTGGATTTTCCCGATCCACTCGGCCCGATGACCACGACGACTTCGCCGCGGTTAACGGTCGTGTTGATGTTGTTGAGCACGTGCAGGTCGCCATAGTGCTTGTTCACATCGGTGAGAACAACGAGGGGCTCGCCGCGGCGAACCGAGATGTTCGACGTCGCCGGACCGGCCACCGCGTCGTTGACAGGGGCATCGGTGTTGGTTGAGTCCATGACCCCCACCGTAGGGGACAACATGTTACCTGCGTGTGTCGGACGGCCGACGGTTACCCAACCGTGATCGCGTCGGGACCGCCTACTCGCGCGTCGAATTCACTCGCTGCGCTGTGCGAACGCGCTTTCGTAGAGACATACCGAGGCGGCGGTCGCAAGGTTCATCGACTCAGCCTGGCCGTAGATGGGAACCGAGATGGCGTGGTCGGCGAGGGCCAGGTCTTCGTCGGCCAGACCCCGGGCCTCGTTGCCGAAGAGCCACGCCGTCGGGGCGTTGAGCACCCCCGAGTTGCGGGCGGTCAGCATGTCGTCGCCCTTGATGTCGGCCGCCAGAATCTGGACGCCCGCTTCCGTGGCGCGGGCGCGCACGTCGGCGAGGCTCGCTTCGACGGCCACGGGAAGGTGGAACAGGGAGCCGGTGGTCGAACGCACGACCTTGGGGTTGTACAGGTCGACGCTGCGACCCGTGAGGATCACGGCATCGGCCCCGGCCGAATCTGCGGCGCGGATGATGGTTCCCGCGTTGCCCGGGTCGCGCACCTCCTCGAGGATGGCGATGAGCCGCGGCGATGAGCCGAAGATGTCTTTCAACGCCGTGGGGAACTGGCGACAGACGGCGACGAAGCCCTGCGGGGTGACCGTGTCGGCCATGGCCTGAAGCACCGTCTCTGTAACGAACTCGACCTCGATTTCGGCCCGTTCGGCGGCGTCGGCGATATCTGCGTAGCGATCGAGGGCGAACGGCGTCGCGAACAGGTCGACGACGAGGTCGGGCGCGAAGGTCAGCGCCTCGGAAACGGCTTGTGGCCCCTCCAAGAGAAAGAGCCCGGTCTCAGACCGGGCTCCTTTCTTGGCGAGTTTTGCCACTGCCCGAACCCGCGGCGACCGCGGGTTGTCCAGGAGGGACATGCGACCCCTTTCGGGTCAGGGAACGTGGATGCTCCCGACAGCTTATTAGGCTGCGGTCCTCGGTGCCGACGTGTCGGCGGGGAGGGCGGCACGAGCACTCTCGACGAGCGCCGCGAAGGTGGCGGGCTCGTGAACGGCGAGGTCTGCCAGGATGCGGCGATCGACCTCGATGCCCGCAAGGCCCAGGCCTTGGATCAGACGGTTGTACGTGAGGCCGTTCGAGCGCGATGCGGCGTTGATTCGCTGGATCCACAGGCGACGGAAGTCACCCTTGCGGGCACGACGGTCGCGGTACGAGTAGACGAGCGAGTGGGTGACCTGCTCTTTGGCCTTGCGGTAGAGGCGCGAACGCTGTCCGCGGTAGCCGCTGGCGCGCTCGAGGATGACCCGACGCTTCTTGTGGGCGTTGACGGCCCTCTTTACTCTTGCCATTTCCTAAATTCCTTATTCCGTGTGGAGTCGGCGACTACAGGCCGAGAAGCTTCTTGATGACCTTCGAGTCGGCGGGAGCCAACACCTGGTCCTGGTTCAGGCGAGCCTTGCGCTTGGCCGACTTGACCTCGAGGTTGTGGCGCATTCCGGCCTGCTGCTTCATGAGCTTGCCGGTGCCGGTGACCTTGAAACGCTTCTTCGACCCGGAATGGGTCTTCATCTTGGGCATTGATATCTCCTTGGGACGTGCTCGGTATGTGGGGGTGCTACTTCGTCTCGGCAGCGTCTGCCGTGACGGTGTCGGGTGTCGCCGGCGACGAAACCTCGGGAGCCTCGTCGCCCGTAGCGTGACGGGACTTCGATGCGGCCCGCTGGGCATTCGCTTCGGCCTTCGCCTCGGACTTGTTCTTCAGCGGCCCGATGACCATGACCATATTGCGGCCGTCGATCGTGGGGGTCGACTCGACCGTGCCGAACTCGGACACGTCTTCGGCGAAGCGCTGGAGGAGTCGAACACCCTGATCGGGGCGTGACTGCTCACGGCCACGGAACAGGATCATCGCCTTCACCTTGTCGCCCGCCTTCAGGAATCCTTCGGCGCGCTTGCGCTTGGTCTCGTAGTCGTGCACGTCGATCTTCAGGCGGAATCGAACCTCTTTGAGAATCGTGTTCGCCTGGTTGCGACGGGCTTCCTTGGCCTTCTGCGCAGCTTCGTACTTGAACTTGCCGTAATCCATGATCTTGGCAACGGGCGGCTTGCTGTTCGGGGCCACCTCAACCAGATCGAGGTCTGCCTCCTGGGCAAGCTTGAGTGCGACGTCGATGCTGACGACGCCGACCTGCTCACCGGCCGGTCCGACGAGGCGGACCTCGGGAACCCGGATACGGTCGTTGGTACGGGGATCGCTGATGCGTTACTCCTTCAATCGCTGGTGCGGCGCTCACAGACGACAGAACGTCTGGGCACCGGGCTCGGCAGCGCGATCATAGGTGAGCACGCAGCCACGAACCATGAGTAATCTGCGCGCGATCTTCGGCGGAAGCCGTTTCTGCGCACCACACCCTGCCTACTCTGAATCGGTGTTCTGATTCGGAGCGGAGTGCAATCTACCCGGTGACCTGGTGAAGCGGTGTGCGGGTGGGAGATTCTCCACTTTTCGTACTGGGGGCAGACATGTCCCCAGAGCCGTGAAGATACTAGCAGAGGTTCGGGCTTCGGCATAGTCGAGAGGCACGCGCGACTTAGACTCGCCACATGAGCTTTGCATACGACGACTCGGCATCTTCTGCCACACGCGACATCTCAGAGGTGCCCGCGGTCGAACTGATCACCACGACCGCTGTGCACCTGATGAGCGCAGCCGCGATCAAGACCGGACTGGCGGACGATCCGGAGAACCAGATCGACCTCGACGAGGCACGCAAGCTCATCATCGCGTTGGCCGGCCTGGTCACGAGCGCCTCGCCCGAGATCGGCGACCAGCACGCCCGCAGCCTTCGCGACGGACTGCGTTCCTTGCAGCTCGCGTTCCGCGAGGCGTCGTCGATTCCGGATGCCGTCGGCCAGGGCCCCGGAGAGAAGCTCACCGGCCCGGTCAACTGACCCGGTCGACTCAGTGGGCCTCGGTCAGCCGCACGGCCAGCGAGTCGACACCGACGGCGATGACCTCGTTCTGCTGCCAACGCCGTTGTAGTGCGGCGAGCAGATCGTCGAGTTCGACGCGCGTCAGGTCGGGCACGAGTTCCAGCTCGACGACGACCTGTGGGCCCGACAGCCGAGCATCCGGATCGCCGTCGGCAAGCCGCAGCGCACGTATCGTGCGCTGTTGCGCGATCGAGCGATCGAATTCGGCGACGATCTCGGGGTCGGCCGACGGATGGGTCCAACCCGCTCCCTCGGCGATCGCCCGGATCATCGGCCGACGGAACACGAACTCGGTGAGGCTCGTGGCATCGAGCACCATGAGCGGGGTGTCCTCGCCCGCAGCGGCGAGAGCAGCACGGCGAGCGGATGCCGGTATCGGCCGTGCCACGGGATTCCACGCCGCCATGGCCTCGGTCGAGGTGAAGACCGGGAGCACCCGTCGCCCGTCGGGCGCGCTCACGGTGACCAGAGACAGCTCCTGCGTCTTGTCGAATCGGCGACCATGATCATCCACCGCGGTCTCACCCGCGTGCGCGACGAGAGGCACGAGCAGACGCGCATCGCGCACGGCATCGAGCACGTCCTCCTGCGCGAGCTCGGCGGCGCGGAACCGGCGCAGTGCTTCGAGGAGCCGCGCCGGGGCCTCACCCGAGTCACCGGCGAAGATATTCGCGTCGAACGATCGATCCGCCCACGGCCGGCCAGCAGAGTCGGCCGCACGAGGATCGTGCTGCGAATGGCCGCCGGGATGCTCAGTCAGACGCCACGTCCAGTGCCTCGGAGAGCGTGAACGCCCCTGCATACAGAGCGCGACCCACGATGGCCCCCTCGAGTCCCAGCGAAACGAGGGTACGGAGTTCTGCGATGTCGTCGAGGCTCGAGATGCCTCCGGATGCGACGACGGGGCGCTCGGTTCGCTGCATGACCTGCTTCAACAGTTCGACATTCGGCCCCTTGAGGGTGCCGTCCTTCGTGACATCGGTCACGACGTAGCGCGCGCAGCCCGCATCCTCGAGCCGGGCGAGAACCTCCCAGAGGTCTCCGCCGTCTTCGGTCCATCCCCGGGCCGCGAGAGTGGTGCCTCGCACGTCGAGTCCGACAGCGATGGCCTCGCCGTAGCTCGCGATGACGCTGGCAGCCCATTCGGGGTTCTCCAGCGCGGCCGTGCCGAGATTGATGCGCTTCGCGCCGGTGGAGAGGGCCGTCTCGAGGCTGCGGTCGTCGCGAATGCCTCCGGAGAGCTCGACGTTGACGCCCTGCGCGGCGTGGATGACACGCTTGATGACGTGGAGGTTGTCGCCACGACCGAAGGCCGCGTCGAGATCGACGAGGTGGATCCACTCGGCGCCCTGGCTGATCCAGTCGTTCGCGGCATCGACCGGGTCGCCGTGATTCGTCTCGGTTCCCTCCTTGCCCTGTGTGAGCCTGACGGCCATGCCGGATGCGACGTCGACAGCCGGCAGCAGCGTGAGGGCGGGGGTCTTGATACTGAACTCGCTCATGGCGTCCTTCTGGATTCTGTCGGGCGCACGTGCGGACACCCCGTGCGATCTTAACGATTGTGCTCGGCCCGACGAAATCGTCGTCGGGTCAGAGCGACGCGATCCAGTTGCGAAGCAGGCGCAGGCCTGCCTCTCCCGACTTCTCCGGGTGAAACTGCGTTGCCGACAGCGGGCCGTTCTCGACGGCGGCAATGAATGGGCCGTCATGATCTGACCACGTGACCCGAGGCGCGGGCAGAGGCGACTGGGGCGGCAGCAGCCACTGCTGCGCGGCGTTGGAGTGCACGAAGTAGAAGCGCTCGTCCCGAACTCCGTCGAAAAGCACCGATTCGTCGGGCGCGTCGACGACATTCCATCCCATGTGCGGAAGGATGTCGGCCGGCAGCTGCTCCACAGCGCCCGGCCACTCGCCGAGGCCCTCGGTGTCGATGCCTCTCTCGACGCCGCGGTCGAACATGACCTGCATGCCGACGCAGATGCCGAGAACAGGGCGACCGCCCGCCAATCGACGGTCGATCAACTCGTCACCCCGCACGCGTCGAAGCTGTTGCATCACGGCAGAGAACGCGCCGACGCCGGGCACAAACAGCCCGTCCGCTTCCATGACCCGCGCTCGGTCTCGCGTCAGCTCGACCCGGGCGCCGGCGCGCTCAAGCGCCTTGGCGGCCGAGTGGATGTTGCCACTGCCGTAGTCGAGGACGACAACCGATTTGGCCGTCACAGAGCACCCTTGGTCGAAGGAATGCCCGAAACAAGAGGATCGATCGCCTTCGCCTGGCGGAATGCTCGGGCGAACGCCTTGAACTCCGCCTCGGCTATGTGGTGCGGGTCGCGACCCGCCAGCACCGTGACGTGCACCGTCATTCCCGAGTGAAACGTGATCGCCTCAAAAACGTGTCGTACCAGAGAGCCGGTGAAGTGCCCACCGATGAGGTGGAACGCGAAGCCGTCGGGCTCTCCCCCGTGAACCAGGAACGGGCGTCCGGAGACGTCGACGACAGCCTGGACGAGCGCCTCGTCGAGTGGAACCAGCGCGTCGCCGAACCGGGAGATGCCGGACTTGTCGCCGAGTGCCTGCTTGATTGCCGTGCCCAGAACAATGCCGATGTCTTCGACGGTGTGATGCACATCGATCTCGACGTCACCGGTCGCCGTGACAGTCAGGTCGGTCAGCGAGTGCTTGGAGAAGGCCGTGAGCATGTGATCGAAGAACGGCACCCCTGTCGAGATGGAACTCTCGCCCGTGCCATCGAGGTCGAGGGTGAGGTCGATGCTGGATTCGCTGGTCGCACGCTGAAGACTGGCTGTGCGGGAAGGGGTGTCCATGACTCCAGTTTACCGATGCCGAGGCAACGGGTGCGGCGTCTGGGCCGTGGAACACCCCGGGGTCAGGTCAGTGCGGACATCGCGTCGAGGAACGCGGAGGTCTCGGCCCGGGTGCCCGCGCTCACCCGCAGGTGACCGGGTATGCCGAGGTCGCGGATGATGATTCCCTGCTCGAGGAGCGTTTCGAACACCGCCGCCGGATCGTCGACTCCGCCGAAGAGAACGAAGTTCGACCAGGTGGGCCACGGGTGATAGCCGAGCTCGGTGAGCCGGTCGACGATGCGATCACGCTGCTGTGCGATGTCATCGACCATGGAGAGCATCGCCGTGGAGTGTTCGAGTGCCGCCACGGCCGCGGCCTGCGTGAGCGACGACAGGTGATACGGAAGCCGGACGAGCCGAAGCGCATCGGCAACGGATGGATCTGCGGCCAGGTAGCCGAGCCGGGCTCCTGCGAAGGCGAACGCCTTGCTCATCGTTCGCGAGACGATCAAGCGTGAACGCCCGGGAAGGAGAGTGAGGGCCGATAAAGCGCCCGCCGGCGCGAACTCGGCATACGCCTCGTCGACGATCACTATCTTGTCGGTGGCGTCGTAGGCGGCCTGGATGGTCTCGAGTGACAATGGCGTGCCGGTCGGATTGTTCGGCGAGCAGAAGATCACGATATCGGGATCGTGTGCTCGAATCGCCTCGACAGCTGTGCGCGGCGAAATCTCGAAGTCGGCGTCACGCTCCGCAGCGACCCAGGTGGTGCCGGTGCCTGAGGCGATGATGGAGTGCATGGAGTAGGTCGGCGGAAAGCCGAGAATCGACCGGCCGGGCCCGCCGAACGCCTGCATGATCTGCTGCAGGATCTCGTTCGATCCGTTGGCTGCCCACAGGTTGTCTCGGGTCAATCCGTGGCCGAGGTACCCCGCGAGGCTGTCTCGGAGCGTCGAGAACTCACGATCGGGGTAGCGGTTGATCGTGAGGATCGCACGCGCAAGCGACTCGATGATGTCGCGAGCAACCGGCTCGGGAATCGCGTGCGTGTTCTCGTTGACGTTCAATTCGATGCGAACATGCTTCTGCGGGGCGCCATACGGAGACTTGCCCCGGAGATCGTCGCGGATGGGAAGGTCGTCGAGAGAAGTCACATGACGATTTTAGTGCGTGAGCCCGTAGCTCCGGAGGCGGGTCAGTATCGGCCGGGAACGGCAAGCCTCTGGCCTGGCTGCACATCGGCGGAGGGCAGCTGGTTCAGGTTGACGATGTCGGCGATGACGTCGCGCGGGTCGGCTGAGGGAGCGATCTCTTCGGCCAACCCCCACAGTGTCTCGCCCGCCTGAACCGTGACGTAGTCGAACGTCTCGACAGCCGCGGAGGCCCCGGAACCGCCCGCGACCGCGCTGTTTGCACCGAACAAGGCGAGCGCCACCACGCCCGCGACCAGAGGAAGCGACACCAGGGATGCCAAGACGACACGACCGCGGTGCGTGATGCGCAAACGGACGGCGTGTGATGCGGGAGCGGGTAGAGCGGTCATGCCAACCTCCAGGAGAAATTCGTATCCGGCGCTCGGCCGGGAGCACCGGATACGAAGCTGTGTTCCGAATATAGCTTCGAATTTTCGATTGATCAAGTTCACGTATGACAAAAAGTCGCGACACACTCGAACATGTGTTTTGTTTGCATCGTGAGTTGGATACAGTTTCGAGTGTCGGATGAAGTGCATCACGAGCCACCGACAGTGCATCACCAGCCACCGACAGTGCGTTACAAGCCACCCACAACGGATCGTCGTCGGCTCGAGACCATCGCCGAAAATCAGAAGCCGGAAAGCAGGAGACATGACCACGGAACGTGGAACGAGACGACGCAAGAGTCTCTCGGAGAAGCAGTTGGCCATCCTCGGGGTCGTCCAAAGGTCTGTGAGTCAGCGCGGCTATCCGCCGAGCATGCGCGAGATCGGAGACGCGGTCGGTCTGGCATCGCTTTCGAGCGTCACTCATCAGCTCAATCAGCTCGAGCTGAGCGGCTATCTGAGGCGTGACCCGAATCGTCCCCGAGCCATGGAGATTTTAATCGACATCCCGACGCCCGAGGGATCGGCGGAGGCGACCGAGACGTCGGAGACGTCGGCACCCATGGGCGACGCGGCCCTCGTTCCTCTGGTCGGTCGAATCGCGGCGGGAATTCCGATCACTGCCGAGCAGCAGGTCGAAGAAGTCTTCCCCCTTCCCCGCCAACTCGTCGGCGGTGGCGACCTCTTCATGCTGAAGGTCGTCGGAGAATCCATGATCGACGCAGCGATCTGCGACGGCGACTTCGTGGTGGTGCGGTCTCAGCAGACCGCCGAGAACGGCGATATCGTGGCGGCCATGCTCGACGGCGAGGCGACGGTGAAGGTGTTCCGGCAGCGAGACGGGCACACATGGCTCCTCCCTCGCAACTCGAACTTCGAACCGATCGTCGGGGACCACGCTCAGGTGCTCGGCAAGGTCGTGTCTGTGTTGCGCTCGGTTCGCTGAGCTGAGGGTACAGCAGAAGGGCCCCGGAAGACCTACTTCCGGGGCCCTTCTCGTGCGTTTCACATCAGGCGGACGCGCCCACCCGCGCCCGCACAGCACGTGTCGCTTCGAGGATGTTCTCGAGCGACGCGACGGTCTCGTCGTATCCGCGCGTCTTGAGGCCGCAGTCCGGGTTGATCCACACCTGGCGCTCCGGAATGCCGTCGAGGGCGAGCTCGATGAGCTCAGTCACTTCGGCGACACTGGGAACCCGAGGCGAATGGATGTCGTAGACCCCCGGTCCGACTCCGTGGTCGAATCCGCTCGTCGCGATGTCCTCCACGACCTCCATCTTCGACCGAGCGGCTTCGATGCTGGTCACATCGGCATCGAGGTTGCGGATCGCATCGATCACCACACCGAACTCCGAATAACAGAGGTGGGTGTGGATCTGCGTCTCGATCGCCACTCCCGCGGTGGCCAGGGTGAAGGATCCCACCGACCAGTCGAGATAGTCCGGGTGATCCGCCTTCTTCAGGGGCAGCAGTTCGCGCAGCGCGGGCTCGTCGACCTGCACGATCTTGATGCCTGCGGCCTCGAGGTCGACGATCTCATCCCGCAGGGCCAGGGCCACCTGTCGCGCCGTCTCGCCCAAGGGCTGGTCGTCCCGCACGAAAGACCAGGCCAGGATCGTGACCGGTCCGGTCAGCATGCCCTTCACCGGCTTCTCGGTCAGGGACTGCGTGTACGTCGACCAGTCGACAGTGATCGGAGCGGGCCGCGCGACATCGCCCCACAGGATCGACGGACGCGTGCACCGGCTGCCATACGACTGCACCCACCCGTTCTCCGTGACGTCGAAGCCGTCGAGGTTCTCGGCGAAGTACTGCACCATGTCGTTGCGTTCGGGCTCGCCATGCACAAGCACGTCGAGCCCGATCGACTCCTGCAACTCGACGACTCGACGGATTTCCGAGCGCATGGCCTCTGTGTATTCGTCGGCTCCGAGGCGGCCGGATGTGAACTGGGCGCGCGCACGTCGGATGTCGCCGGTCTGTGGAAAGGACCCGATCGTGGTCGTGGGCAAAAACGGGAGGCCGAGGGCGGCTTCCTGAGCGGCCTGACGTTTCGCGTAGCTTTCGCGGCGGAAGTCGGCGGGCTTCAGTGCGGACTCTCGCGCACGCACGGCGCCGTCCCGTACTCCGGGTGCGGCGAGCCGGTCGGCAAGGGCCGCGGATGCCTCGTCCAGTTCTAGGCGGATCGTCTCCCGTCCCTCGACCAGGCCGCGAGCGAGTACCGAGATCTGTTCGACCTTCTGGTCGGCGAACGCCAACCACGACACGAGCGACGGGCTGAGCTTCGTCTCGTCGTGAACATCGTGGGGCGTGTGGAACAGCGATGTCGAGCTCGACACAGACACGGAGAACCCGAGCGGACGCAGTGCCTCCAGCTTGTCGAACGCGGCCTCGAGGTCTCCCCGCCAGATGTTGTGTCCGTCGATCACGCCGCCCACGAGAATCTTGTCGGTGAGTCCGGGCACAGCGTGCGGCAATGCTCCCCGAACGAGGTCGAGACCGATGGCCTCGACCGGGCTCGCGGCCAGCACGGGCAGTGCATCGTCGAGGCTGTTGTACGCGGCCGAGACGAACAGCTGCGGACGCGGTCCATCTGCGAGTCGCGCATAGGCGTCGGCGACTCCCTGCAGAACGCGATCGCGCGGCACCTCGATACTCTCAGAGACCAGCCCCGACTCGTCGAGCTGCACCCACTCCGCCCCCGCCTCGGCGAGGCGGGACAGCAGTTCGGCGTAGACCGGCAGCAGGTCATCGAGGCGATCGAACGGGATGAAGTTCTGCTCCGACCCCTCCGCCGGCTTGGAGAGCAGAAGGAAGGTGACCGGGCCGACAATGACGGGGCGGGTGAGGTAGCCCGCGTTCTTCGCCTCGACGAACTCGCGTACGATTCGGTCACTGGCGAGACGGAAGGCAGTATCGACACCGATCTCGGGAACGAGATAGTGGTAGTTCGAGTCGAACCACTTGGTCATCTCGAGCGGAGCGTCGTCGCCCTCGCCGCGAGCGATCGTGAAGTATCCCGCCAGGTCGAGGAACCCGTTCGTATCGACGAGCCGCTCGAAACGCGTCGGGATGGCACCGACCGCGACCGCGGCATCCAGAACCTGGTCGTAGTACGAGAAACTCTCGGGTATCGACGAATCGCCTCGACCGAGACCGAGGCCGACCAGGCGATCGCGCGTGGCAGCGCGCAGCGACGCCGCCGTCTGCTCGAGCTCGTCGGCGCCGATGGTGCCGGACCAGAAGGCCTCGACCGCACGCTTGAGTTCGCGACGGCGGCCGATACGCGGATAGCCGAGGATCGTGCCTGTGGGGAAGGGGGTCGATGTCGTCATGCTGACTCCTTGATGGGGTGGTGGGATGGACGTGAAGTGAGCAGTCCGCAGCCGTCGAGGACGGCAAGCACTGCGTCGTATCTGTTGAAGGTGTAGAGGTGCAGGCCGGGTGCGCCGCCGTCGATGACAGCGGCCGCGAGGCGGCTCGCATGCTCGACGCCGCGCGCGAATCGCTGCGCCGGGGAGTCGGCCGTCTCGAGAGCAGCGAGCAGGTCGAGGGGCAGCCGTTCGCCCGAGAGCTCGATGGTGCGGTGAAGCCTCGACGGGGTCGTCACCGGCATGATCCCCGGGAGGATCGGCATCGTGACGCCGGCCGTTCTGGCGCGGTCCACGAACGACAGGTAGTCGTCAGCGCGGAAGAAGAGCTGGGTTATTGCGAGGTCGGCCCCGGCCGCCTCCTTGGCGAGGAGGGCATCGACGTCTTGCGTGAACGACCTCGAGCGCGGGTGACCGCCGGGAAACGCGGCTACGGACACGCGGACCTTGTTACGGCCCTTCTTGACAGCCGTCGCCCACGGTCGCCCGGGCAGCTCCACCTCGGTGTAGGGAACGCGTTCCGCCTGCACGCGATGGATGAGTTGAACCAGCTCACCCGCGCTGGCGAGGTCTCCGAGCGCGACCTGCTGCTCATCGACGCCCGCGGGTGGGTCGCCGCGCAGAGCGAGGAAGCTCGTGATGCCGGCATCGAGAAACTCCCGGATCAACCGGTTCGCTTCTGCGTGCGACGATCCGACACACGTCAGATGCGCCATCGGATCGACGTTCGTGTGCGTTTTGATGTGTCGAAGAAGCGCCAGCGACGAGCTGCGCGACGAGCCGTTCGCGCCGTAGGTCACCGAGATGAAGTCGGGCCCGGATGCGGCGAGCCTGGTGATAACGTCGGGCAGGGCGAGACCGGCCTCGGGGGTTCGTGGCGGATACAGCTCGAACGAGAAGGGCGTCGCGGTGGATGCGGCGCGCGCACGATCGCCGGCGAGCTGTGGTGCGGGGTTCGACATACTGCCTCCTCTCGATCAGTAGCTGACCGAGGAGAGGGAGGGTACGAGGAGAACACGGCAGCCGTCGGGCGCCGCGGTCCGCTCTCGAAGTCCAGAACTCTCCGGTCACGCATCGCGGGCGGTTGCCGGGCTCGGCTGTCGCTCTGCAGCCCCGCAATTGTGCGACCGGGCCAACGATGAGACCGACACTAGCGCGGGCTTCCTCACGCCGTGGTGCAGATGACCGAATGTGACGAAGGCCGCCAACTCAGCGTGCGACCGCGAACTCCTCGAGGGCGTGTTCGTACTCGGGGTTCACCAGCGCGCGAACCCGGGTACCGCCCTCTTCGTAGTCTGTGCTCAGCACTGTGTTGTGGTCGTGCAGAAGCGCGACCAGGTCGCCCCGTTCGTAGGGAAGGAGGACGTCGACCGTGATCGTGGGCTGGGGAAGGGTCTGCTCGACCATTTCGAGCAGCTCGGTGATGCCCTCGCCGGTTCGCGCGGAGACGAAGACCGATCTGGGCTCGAGCCCGCGCAGCACGATGCGGTCGCTCTCCGAGATCAGGTCGCTCTTGTTGAACGCGACGATCTCGGGAATGCCCCGCGCGCCGACTTCGCCGATCACGTCTCTTACCGTGGCGAGCTGGCTCGCGGGGTCTGGATGCGCGCCGTCGACAACGTGGATGATGACATCGGCGTCGGCCACCTCCTCGAGGGTCGAGCGGAACGCCTCGACGAGCTGGTGGGGAAGATTGCGCACGAATCCGACGGTGTCGGCGAAGGTGTACTGCCGCCCGTCTTTCGCGGTGGTCTTTCGCACCGTCGAATCCAGGGTCGCGAACAGCGCGTTCTCGACCAGGACCCCGGCTCGGGTCACCCTGTTGAGCAACGATGATTTTCCGGCGTTCGTGTAACCCGCTATGGCAACCGAGAAAACCGCATTGCGTTTGCGGTTGGCCCGTTTCGCGTCGCGCGCGGGCTTCATCTCGACGATCTGCTTACGCAGCCGTGCCATCCGGGTGTGGATGCGACGGCGGTCGAGTTCGATCTTCGTCTCACCGGGGCCGCGGGACCCCATTCCGGCACCTGCGCCGCCGACCTGGCCACCGGCCTGGCGCGACATCGAGTCGCCCCAGCCGCGGAGCCTCGGGAGGAGGTACTCGAGCTGCGCCAGTTCGACCTGGGCCTTGCCCTCGCGACTTTTGGCATGCTGGCTGAAGATGTCGAGGATCACGGCGGTGCGGTCGATCACCTTCACCTTGACGACGTCTTCGAGCGCACGTCGTTGGCTGGGCGCCAACTCGCTATCGGCGATGACGGTGTCGGCACCGAGGGACTGCACCAGATCGCGCAGCTCCTGAGCCTTGCCCTTACCGAAGTACGTGCTGGGGTCGGGTGTGGGTCGACGCTGCAGAAGTCCTTCGAGCACGATTGCGCCGGCGGTCTCGGCGAGCGCGGCAAGTTCGTGCATCGAATTCTCGGCGTCTGTCAGGCTGCCCTGCGTGTACACACCGATGAGAATGACATTCTCGATGCGCAACTGCCGATACTCGACCTCGGTCACGTCGTCGAGTTCGGTGGAGAGACCGGCCACGCGGCGCAGCGCCTGACGATCTTCTCGTTCGCTCTGGTCGCCGTCGAATCCGGATTCGCGTCCAGTCGTGTGCCGCTGCAGTGCCTGCGCTGCCGAATTCGTGAACAGCGAGTATCCGGCTGCCCGGGTCTCTACTCTTGCCAGCACTCTCGCGACCACGTCGTCGCTGTCGTAAGCCCCTGTTGTTGCGTCAGTTTTATCGGTCATCTGAACTCAAGGATATCCCCACAGGTTTGCTACTGTCCCTCTATGACGAATGAGCACTATTTCTCGGCCACCCCGGCGAGTCCGCTCATTCCTCGAGAGATCTCGGTGCGCCTTGCCGATACCGACTATTCCCTCGTGACCGCGGGCGGGGTGTTCAGCCCTGATCGCATCGACGCGGGCACCCAGGTTCTGCTCGCCAACACCCCCGCTCCCCCGCCGGGCGGCAACCTGATGGATCTCGGCTGCGGATGGGGGCCGATCGCCTTGACGCTCGCGCTGCTGTCACCCCGGGCCCAGGTGTGGGCGGTCGACGTCAACGAGCGCGCACTCGACCTCGTTCGACGGAACGCCGAACGCCTCGGCCTCAGCAACCTCACACCCGTTCTGGCGTCCGAGGTGCCTGCCGATGTCTCGTTCATGACCATCTGGTCGAATCCGCCGATCCGGGTCGGCAAGGCCGAGCTGCACGCGATGATGAAGACCTGGCTGCCACGACTCGAACCGGGCTCGGATGCATGGCTCGTCGTTCAGCGCAACCTCGGCTCGGACTCGCTGCAGCGCTGGATCCAGGCCGAGTTCGGCGACGACCTGCAGACCACACGAGCCGCCACGAACAAGGGCTACCGTGTGCTTCGTGCCCGCTCTACCGTCTGAGGACTGCGTCGTCAGGCCAGCGAGAGGTCACCCTCGAACACGAGCTCTGCCGGGCCTGACAGGGAGACGTGCTCGCCGTCTTCGGCCGCGAACATGCGAACGCCGACCGTGCCGCCGGGCACGTCGACCCTCCAGGTACTCGGGGCCCCTCGACCCGCCCAGTGTCGCGTAGCCAGGGCGGCCGCGGCGGCACCGGTTCCGCACGAGAGCGTCTCGCCACTGCCGCGCTCATGCACCCTCATCGTGATTCGTCCGACACCATCGGCGACGAGCGGCTCGTGGGGAACGACGAACTCGATGTTCGCGCCCCGGCTCGGCTCGGGGTCGACGTGCGGAATGTAGCCCAGGTCTGCAGAGGCGAGCTCCTCTGCATCGGCAAGAGCGACGACGATGTGAGGATTGCCCATGTCTATTCCCTGGCCGGGGCGGGCCACGGCGAGATTGCGCGCACGAACCAGGGGATCGCCCTGCTCGAGACGCCAGCGACCCAGGTCGACCTGGAAACCGGTCGTGCTGCGCTGCACGTCGCGGACTCCCACCCTCGTGCCGACCGCCAGCGTGTCGCCGGGGCTCAGCTCGATAAGTCCGTTGTCGATGAGATAGCGCGCGTACACGCGGATGCCGTTGCCGCACATCTCGGCGATCGACCCGTCGGCGTTGCGGTAGTCCATGAACCACTCAGCGGCCGAATCCTCGGCGAGAGAGGCCGCGCCCTCGGGCAGATTCGCTGACCTCACCGCACGGATCACCCCATCGGCACCGACACCGAAATGCCGGTCGCAGATGGCGGCAACCTGCTCCGGGGTGACATCGTTGGTGCCTTCGGCATCGGTGTAGAGGACGAAATCGTTGCCGGTTCCGTGACCCTTGGTGAAATGAAGTTCAGTCGCCATTCTGCAAGCCTAGGGTGTGCGCGAGGGCACGGGCCGGCGCGGCCGGATCCCGCGCATCCAGAATCACCGCCGAGGCATACCGGCGAAACCAGCCGACTTGCCGACGGGCGTATCGCCGCGTGAGCGCCTGCGTCGACTCGATCGCCTCGTCTTGGCCGAGTTCGCCAGCCAATTGGGCAAGCGCCTGGGCATACCCGATGGCCTTGCCCGCGGTCGTGGCAGGATCGAGGCCGTCTTCTTTCAGGGCCGCCGCCTCGTCGACGATCCCGTCTCGCCACATTGCGTTCACGCGCTCGTCAAGGCGCGCCACCAGCTGCGCCCTGGGCATCTCGAGACCGATTATGGTCGACGGGCGCCAGCCGAGGGGCGCTCCCGGCAGCGTTCCTGACAGCGCGCTGCCGGTCATCTCGAAGACTTCGAGGGCGCGCACGAGCCGACGGCCGTTCTGCGACCCGATCGCCTCCGCCGACGCGGGGTCACGTTGTTTGAGCTGCCTGTATAACGACCCGGCACCTTCTGAGACCAGCTCGGCCTCGAGGCGCCGCCGAATGTCTGCGTCGGTGCCGGGGAACTGAAAATCGAAGATGACGCTGGACACGTAGAGGCCGGAACCGCCCACGAGAATCGGAACGCTTCCCCGACTCAGGATCGCGTCGATCTCCGTACGCGCAGACGCTTGGAAGTCTGCGACCGAATTCTCCTGGGTGACGTCAAGAACGTCGAGGAGATGATGCGGCACTCCACGGCGATTCTCCAGAGCAAGTTTGGCCGTGCCGATGTTCATTCCGCGGTACAGCTGCATCGCGTCGGCGTTGACGATCTCGGCGACCCGTCCACGACTGGACAGGCGCTCGGCGAGTTCTAATGAAAGCCCCGATTTGCCGGTGCCCGTGGCACCGACGACGACGATCACGTCTCTGACGGTGGCGTCGCCACTGGGCCGACTAGCGCTCACCGTCGGCGAGATCGTAGATGGGCACCGTGCCGACGCGGAGCGTGGGGAGGCCGAGCGAGACAGGCCGAGGCCCGCCCGCGGGCGCGCTGTTCTGTTGCGACGGTACTGCGCACGACTCCGCAGCCGCGCGATCCCACGCATCGCCGGCTCTGGTTCGCCGAACTCGGAGAGGCCGTCCGTCGGAATCGGCGATCAGGTGGAACGGTGCAGCCTCGGTGACCACGACTGTGACGACGTCACCCGGTCGCGGAACGGGGGAATCGGGCGTGACCTCGAAGTGTACGAGACGCGAGTCTTCGGCCCTGCCGCTGAGGCGATGGGTGTCGGCGTCTTTTCGCCCCTCGCCGTTCGCGACGAGGACGTTGACCTCGCGCCCGATGATGCGCTGGTTCTCTTGCCAGGAGATGCGGTCTTGGAGAGCCGCCAGTCGCTCGTAGCGTTCCTGCACCACCGCCTTCGGAACCTGATCGGGCATCGTCGCGGCCGGCGTTCCGGCTCGGATCGAGTACTGAAAGGTGAAGGCCGTAGCGAAGCGGGCTTCTTCGACCACTCTCAATGTCTCGGCGAAATCTTCTTCGGTCTCGCCGGGGAACCCCACGATGATGTCGGTACTGATCGCCGCGTTCGGTATCTGCCGACGGACCCGCTCGAGAATGCCCAGAAACTTGGCCGAGCGGTAGGAGCGCCTCATCGCCCTGAGCACTCGATCTGATCCTGATTGCAGCGGCATGTGCAGCTGCGGCATGACAGCCGGTGTCTCGGCCATGGCGTCGATGACGTCGTCTGTGAACGCGGCGGGATGCGGGCTGGTGAATCGGATGCGCTCAAGACCGGGAATGGCGCCGGCAGCCCTGAGCAGCTTCGAGAACGCGAGCCGATCGCCGAACTCCACACCGTAAGAGTTGACGTTCTGCCCGAGGAGAGTCACTTCGATCGCACCATCGTCGACGAGTGCTCGGATCTCGGCCAGCACATCACCGGGACGCCGGTCTTTCTCTTTGCCTCGCAGAGCTGGCACGATGCAGAACGTGCAGGTGTTGTTGCACCCTACAGAGATAGAGACCCACCCGCTGTAGGTCGAGTCGCGTTTGGTCGGCAGTGTCGACGGAAAGGTCTCGAGAGAATCGAGGATCTCGATCTGGGCCTCGCCATTGTGCCTGGCGCGCTCGAGCAGGCTGGGCAGGGATCCCATGTTGTGAGTGCCGAAGACCACGTCGACCCACGGGGCCTTCGTGAGAATCGTGTTCTTGTCTTTCTGGGCGAGGCATCCGCCCACGGCGATCTGCATGCCGTCATGCCGTCGCTTGACGCTCGCGAGGTAGCCCAGGTTGCCGTAGAGCTTGTTGTCTGCATTCTCCCGCACTGCGCACGTGTTGATCACGACCGTGTCGGCCTCGGTTCCGGGCTCGGCCCTGACGTAGCCGGCGGCCTCGAGTGAACCCGAAAGGCGCTCGGAGTCGTGGACGTTCATCTGGCATCCGAAGGTGCGCACCTCGTAGGTGCGGATGCGGGGTGGTGCGGTCACGCTGCTCATAGGGCCAGTTTACGTTCGACATGGGCTGCGCCCGACCCGCGGCCGCTCACGCGCCACGCGCCGACTTCTGCGCCCGAGCCGAGTCAGCGGAATCTCACCGAGCTCGGCGCTGTCGCTAGTGTCTTCGACACGGCATCTCGGACCACCTGGGACGGATACCCTTTGCGTTGAAGAAAACTACTGAGTCGACGCTCGGCCGTTGCGCGATCGAGGCGAAGCAGACTGGGGGCCTTCTTCTCGGCGAGTTCTAGAGCGCGCGCAAGCTCGTCATCGTCGTCTAGTGCTGTCAAGAGATCGGAGACGATCTCTTGACTGACTCGCTTGGCACCGAGTTCTCGCTGGATCTGGCTGCGGCCGAATCCCTTGCGCCGGTGCAAGCGCTCGATCTCGCGCTCGGCAAAGGCGTAATCGTCGACATACCCCTTCGATCGGTAGATCGTCAGGAAGCCCTCGAAGGCCGACGAATTGACACCGTTCGCCGCGAGGATCTCAGTGACCTGCCACTCTGACAGGTCTTTTCTGGCCAGCGCCCGCACCACGAGGCTTTCGAGGTCTGCGAGTTGCAATTCTTGATCTTCTACCTGCTGCGGAGTGAGTCCGGAGGTGTCGAGAGTCGGGACGGCTATCGGCCCGGCATAATAGCGAGCAACCTGCGGTTGCGCGTCGGGCTCACCGAACAGAAAGGTCACGGGCGCCACCGACTCGTCAAGAGCGCCGGCCGCCGAGTTGTTGTCTGTGTCATCGGGCGACTCTGTAAATCTGACCATGATCGTGGCCTTTCTGTCGTGTCGATTCGGTGAGCTTCGGAACCCTAGGCGCCCTTGCGGGCCGGCGCCTTCGTGGCCAGGGCGACCGGCGCAGCCGACGCGGCAGAGCCAGCCGGGGTCTTGTCGGCTCCGATTCCGAGTTTGGTGAGGATCTTCGTTTCGATCTCGGCGGCGATTTCGGGATTCTCGGTGAGGAATCGCCGCGAGTTCTCTTTGCCCTGGCCCAGCTGCTCACCCTCGTAGGTGTACCAGGCACCGGACTTGCGCACGATCTCGTGCTCGACTCCGAAGTCGATCAGGCTGCCCTCGCGGGAGATGCCTATGCCGTAGAGGATGTCGAACTCCGCCTGCTTGAACGGTGGTGCCATCTTGTTCTTGACGACCTTCACCCGCGTGCGGTTACCGACGGCATCGGTGCCTTCTTTCAGGGTCTCGATGCGTCGGATGTCGAGGCGAACGGATGCGTAGAACTTGAGCGCCTTGCCACCCGCCGTGGTCTCGGGGCTGCCGAAGAAGACGCCGATCTTCTCTCGAAGCTGATTGATGAAGATCATGGTGGTGTTGGTGGTGCTGAGGCCACCCGTGAGCTTGCGCAGCGCCTGCGACATCAGACGGGCCTGCAGTCCGACGTGCGAGTCACCCATCTCGCCCTCGATCTCTGCTCGCGGCACGAGGGCCGCCACCGAGTCGATCACGATGAGGTCGATCGAGCCGCTTCGCACCAGCATGTCGGCTATCTCAAGTGCCTGCTCACCGGTGTCGGGCTGGGAGACCAGCAGCGCGTCGATGTCGACGCCGAGTTTCTGGGCATAGGCCGGATCGAGCGCGTGCTCTGCGTCGATGAAGGCCGCGATTCCTCCGGCTTTCTGCGCATTGGCGATTGCGTGAAGCGTGAGAGTCGTCTTGCCGGAGGACTCCGGTCCGTAGATCTCGACGATGCGGCCCCGGGGAAGGCCTCCGACCCCGAGTGCGACATCGAGGGCGATCGAACCTGTAGAGATGACCTCGACCGGGGCGCGATCATCGCTTCCGAGGCGCATGACAGACCCCTTGCCGAACTGTCGGTCGATCTGGGCAAGTGCGGTTTCGAGTGCCTTTTCTCGTGTGGCGTCTGATGGCATTGCTGTCTCTTTCTGTCGTGCGCGGAATCCGTCGCGTGAGTTGTTCGCCTATAGGCTGTCGTGCCGGCAAGCCGGCTATCGACAAGGCGTTCGCATCGTGTTGTGCGTGTAGTCCGACTGTAGACACGACCACCGACACCGGGTCGGAATGGCGTCGACCAGTGGACAACACGACAAACAGTTCTGCTGTGAAGGAGACTACACAGCCCTAGAACATATATTCGAGCGGATTCGGCGCGTGTCGGATATGCGCCACGAAGTCACGGCCGACAAGAATCAGGACCGCGGTGCGGGCAGGCCGACTCCGTGCCATCGCGATTCGGGAACCCCGCTTGCCCTGCAGAGTGCGAGCCAGACCTGCCGCGCCGGGACGCCCTCCCGGAGTGCAACCTCGGCGGTGCGGTCCGCCAATTCAGCAATGACGAGATCCCCCGTCACCACGCGTCCATACGCGACGCCGAACTCGTCTGAGACGGCCTGTCGGAACTCGCTCTGTCTCATGCCACTCCTTCGTGCCGCGATCTCGGCGAACACAGTGAGGGCCTCGTCACTTCACCTGTGACGAGGCCCCGAACTGATCGACTCGTTCCCGAGTCGGACTACCGGGTGAGAAGCTTGGAATCGTAGCCCGCGACGAATTCGTCGGGGACAGTGTCGGGAATCGTGTCGATTCCCTCGATCACGGCGAGTCGGTCTCCGACCTCGCGCATGATGACGGAGATCGGAGTGTCGAGGGCGTCAGCCACCGACGCGAGGATCTCACTCGACGCTTCTTTCTGACCGCGCTCGACCTCGCTCAGGTAGCCGAGGGCGACGCTCGCCTTACTGGCGACCTGTCGAAGGGTGCGACCCTTCTGGAGACGAAAATCTCGCAGCACGTCGCCGATCTCTTGGCGAACTAAAATCACTGGACCCCTCCTTGCTGATTGTCTTGCGTCGAAACGATGTGGCCGCTCGGGTACTGCCCGTTCGGTACTGCCTGAAACTCTAAACGACACTGAACCGTCTTTTCTGTGAATGACATCAGTTGTAACGAGATGGAAATGCCGTTCATTCCCGAGTTCGACGAATGCCCAGTGCTCGCTCTCACCCGATATTCGACGCTGTCGACACCTCGGATTGGATTGACGCCACCCGCTCAGTCACCGTCGACCACCTTCGCCCGTAATGGCCTCGAGCAGCAGCTGGACGGCCGCCGCGACGGTCTGGCTCCGTACGCTGTCACGGTCGCCGCGCAGGTGCAGTCTGTGAGAGGACATGCGACCGTCGGCCGCAAGACCGATGAACACCGTGCCCGCGGGATGCCCGTCCTGCGGGCCGGGCCCGGCCACGCCGGTGGTCGAGAGACCCCACGACGCGGCCTCCGTGCCGAGACCGAGCCGCTGTCGGACTCCCTCGGCCATGAGCCGGGCAACGTCAGAATCAACGGGCCCACGTGTCGCCAACAGATCGTCATCGACGCCGAGCAGCGAGTTCTTGAGATCGGTCGCGTACGCAACCACTCCCCCCCGCACAACGCGGGACGCCCCCGGTATCCGAATCAGTTCGGCGACGAGCAGCCCGCCGGTCAACGATTCAGCCACCGCGATAGTCAGACCACGACTGGCCATCAGCTCGATCACCGCATGGGTCGAATCGTGCGGGCTCGGCGTCGTCACGGCGCGGCTCTGCCCGCCCTGCTGAGACGCCTCGCCTGCACCAGATAGTCGATGCCCGTGACGACTGTCAAAACGAATGCGATCGACATGGTGATGATGTTCACCCAGTCGAACCAGCTGCCGAGAAGGGCAGGGAACGGGACGAGCGCGAGCGAGATCGCGATCGACTGCGCCAGTGTCTTGAGCTTCCCCCCGCGCGACGCGGGGATGACACGATCGCTGAGCACAGCGAAGCGAAACACCGTTATGCCCACCTCGCGAACCAGAATGATCGCCGTCACCCACCACGGCAGTTCGCCCAGAATCGACAGTCCGACGAGTGCGGCGCCAGTCAGTACCTTGTCAGCGATGGGATCGAGTAGCTTGCCCAGGTCTGTGACCAGATTGCGGGACCGGGCGATGTGGCCGTCGACGCCATCGGTCGCGATCGCCACGATGAACAACGCGGCTGCCGCGTACCTCAACGGCGAGTCCGAACCGCCATCGGCGAGAAGCATCCAGAAGAAGAGCGGCGCGAGCAGAATACGGACAACGGTGATGACATTCGGAAGATTCCAGTTGCTGACGCGTGCAGCGGCCTCGGTCACGGTGCTCTACTCTCTGCCGGTCAGGCCCCAGGCATCTTCGTCTGAATCGCCCTCTTCTTCAGGGTACCGCTCCAGGCCCCTGGCCACCGGGTCGTCGGCATAGGGGTCGTCGCCAGCCGCATCGGTGTTCAGAGATACGCCGGGCTGCACGCCGGCGGATGCCGTGGATGCAGGCACGCCCCGCAGCATGGCCAAGATCTCGGGAAGCTGCTCGGCTGTCACGAGCACGTCGCGCGCCTTCGAGCCCTCGGACGGTCCGACGATCTCCCGCGACTCCATCAGATCCATCAGGCGACCCGCCTTCGCGAATCCGACCTTGAGTTTGCGCTGCAGCATCGACGTAGACCCGAACTGCGTGTTGACGACGAGTTCGGCAGCAGCGAGAAGGATCTCGAGGTCGTCGCCGATGTCGGCATCGATGTTCTTCTTGACGGTCTCGACTGCCACATCGTGCCGATACTCGGGACGAGCCTGCTGCGTGACGTGCTGCACGACCGTAGCGATCTCCGCTTCGCTCACCCACGCCCCCTGAACCCTGATGGCCTTCGACGACCCCATAGGCAGGAAGAGGCCGTCGCCCTGGCCGATCAGCTTGTCCGCGCCTGGCTGGTCGAGGATGACCCGGGAATCGGTGACACTCGTCACGGCGAACGCGAGTCGGCTCGGCACGTTCGCCTTGATCAGGCCGGTGACGACGTCGACGCTCGGCCGTTGCGTGGCGAGCACCAGGTGAATGCCGGATGCGCGCGCGAGCTGTGTGATGCGCACGATCGAGTCTTCGACGTCTCGCGGAGCCACCATCATGAGGTCGGCCAGTTCGTCGACGACGATCAGCAGGTAGGGGTAGGGCTTCAGCTGCCGCAGGCTGCCCACCGGAAGTATGATCTCGTTGTTGACGACCGCCTTGTTGAAGTCGTCGATGTGTCGGAAGCCGAAGCTCTCGAGGTCGTCATATCTCATGTCCATCTCTTTGACGACCCAGGCCAGCGCTTCGGCCGCCTTCTTGGGGTTCGTGATGATCGGCGTGATCAGGTGCGGCACGCCCTGGTAGGCGGTGAGCTCGACCCTTTTCGGGTCGATGAGCACCATGCGCACCTCGCTGGGTTTCGCGCGCATGAGGATCGACGTGACCATCGAGTTGACGAA
Source organism: Agreia sp. (assembly GCF_964263775.1). Lineage (NCBI taxonomy): Bacteria > Bacillati > Actinomycetota > Actinomycetes > Micrococcales > Microbacteriaceae > Agreia > Agreia sp. Next base: position 41,489 of record NZ_CAXVWM010000175.1, read on the forward strand.
ACTCGACTTGCCGGAACCGGTGGAGCCGGCCACCAGAAGGTGAGGCATCTTGGCGAGGTTCGCCATGACGAACTTGCCCTCGACGTCTTTTCCGACGCCGATGGTCATAGGGTGGTTGTCGGACGCCGCCTTGGACGAGCGCAGCACATCGCCGAGTGAGACGATCTCCCTGTCTGTATTGGGAATCTCGACACCGATGGCGCTTTTGCCCGGGATGGGCGACAGGATGCGCACCTCATTGCTGGCGACCGCGTACGACAGGTTCTTCGACAGTGCTGTGACGCGCTCGACTTTGACGCCTGGGCCCAATTCGATCTCGTAGCGCGTGACAGTCGGCCCCCGGGAGAATCCGGTGACGGTCGCGTCGACCTGGAACTGCGTCAACACTTCGGTGATCGCGGCGACGATTTCGTCGTTGGCCGCAGAGCGAGCGAGCGAGGGCCCGCCCGCCTTGAGGCTGGCTGCCGACGGCAGTCGGTAGTTCGCTGCGGGGGCATCGATCTCGATCGTCGTCTCGACCGCCTCGTCGGCCAGGTCGAGCTCAGGTTGCACCGCACGCACGGTCGATTGCGGATATGCGGAGGACGACTCGGCCGCCGCATCGTCGAGGAGGCTCGTCTGGGGCGCCGCACCGGGTCGGATCTCGCCGGTGAAGCGCCGAACCGCGCGTTCGGCCGCCTTCATGTCGTTGAGAAGCCCCACCTGGGCGATGGCCGCATCGTCGTCGGGACCGGCCACGCTGGCGGCGCTGGCGTAGGGCTCGTCGGCGGCCGGGGTGCGATCTTCAACACGCGGTGCCATCACGGGCGCATCGAACTCCGGATCTTCTTCGCGCTGAGACGAGTTGCGCCTCCACCACGGCAGCCCCTCTGATACGACCTCTCGGGCCGCAAGATCGATCTGCTCGGTCGACAGCACGTCGGACTCGGCCTGCGCCTTCGATGCCCCGTCGGCCTTCGCGGCATTCTTCGACTCACGATGCTCGGCCTCGTCGGGGAAGGCCGCACCGAACAGGTATGAGTACAACTCGCGAAGTCGCGATCCGACTCTGTTCGGCGGTGTTTTGGTGAGGATGAACACGCTCAGCACCAGGAGCGCCGACACCACTATCGTGGCGCCGATCGGTGTGATGAGTGCGACCAACGGCGCCGCGAGAACCCAGCCGAAGATGCCGCCCCCGGTCGCCAATGCCCCGCCGGCAGGGTTGGGCTGCCCCCCGTAGATGTGGCAGAGCGACGAGACCGTGACGAGCATCAGCCCGAGTCCGATGCCGATGCGACCGTTGTTGTGTACCGAACTCGGATGCCGGAAGAGCCACGCGGCGAGCAGGAGAAGTACGACGGGAAGCGCGTAGGCCACACGACCGAAGAGCAGCCCGAAGGTGAAGGCCTCGATGGTGACGGCGACGGCATTGGAGACCAGGAACCACTCGATGACCGCGCCGGCGATGGCCAGCAGCACGAGCAGGAACGGAAGGCCGTCCCGCCGCTCGGCTCTGTCGAGTTCGGCGGGTGAAAAGGCACGGAAAGCCCCGCCCACGACGTGGGCCAGTGCGAGCCAGGCACGGCTCACGAGGCCCGGGCCGCGTTCGTCGCTCGACGCCGGATTCAGGCGCACGGTCTTCTGGGTGGCCGCCGCACGAGCAGGGGTCTTTCGGGCGCCAGGGGCGGCGCCCGAGCGACCTGATGATGCGCCGCGTGCGCGAGAGGTCGACTTGGTACTCGTAGCCATGGTGTCACGCTACCCGGGGACACCGACGATCACCGGTTACGCGTGCCGGGTGTCTGATTTCCGGCGTACTCTCGTGCCATGTCGCCTCGCATCCGTCTCCTCCTGCTCGTGTCGGTGCCCGCTCTGGCGTGTGCACTCATCGGCCTGCTGCACCCGCACCACCTGACCGACGAGACGGCCGCACGCTGGCAGGTCATGCACATCGTGCTCATTCCCGTCTTTCCCCTCGTCGGGATCGGACCTTGGCTGATCGCGCGCCGCTCGAGCCGGGCACTGGGCCGGGTCGCTGCCGTCGGCGGATACGGCTTCGCCGTCTTCTACACGTCGCTCGATCTGCTCGCTGGCGTGGCCGCCGGAACCCTGCAGCTCGCGGGAATCACGGACGCGAAAGCCCCCGTCTACGAGGTCGCCCGCATCCTGGGCCTCGTCGGCGTCGCGTCGCTCGTCGTGGCCTGCCTCGCGGCAACGGCCGCTACGCTCATCCGCGCTCGGCTCCTGGCCGTTCCCGGCGGGCTGCTGTCGGTCATCGGCGCGGCCCTCGTGCAGCCCGGGCACATCTACCCCGGGCTCGGGACATTGGCCATGCTTCTGGTCGCCCTCGGACTCGCGCTGCTCGCCGTCGCGGCCACGTCGACGCACCGGACCGAGGTCACGTCTCACACGTCGGAGGGCCCGGCGACAGTCGCCGGGCCCTCCTGAATTCGCGTAAGCGTCTCGAGCGTCGATGTCTCGGTCGGCTAGGCCTCGATGACGAGCGGAACGATCATCGGACGTCGGCGATAGGACGTGTTGACCCACCGACCCACCGTTCTGCGCACAACCTGCTGCATGGCGTGCTGGTCGTGCATCCCGTTCTTGGATGCCTCGGCCAGGGCCGCGACGATCTTCGGCTTCACATCGTCGAACACAGACTCGTCTTCGGCGAACCCCTTGGCGTGGATCTCCGGTCCGACGACGACCCTGCCCGTCTGCGCCTCGATCACCACGATGATCGAGATGAAGCCCTCCTCGCCCAGGATGCGACGATCCTTGAGGTCGGCGTCCGTGATCTCGCCGACACTCGATCCGTCGACGTAGACGAAACCGAGGTCGTACTGGCCCACGACGGACGCGACGCCGTCTTTCAGGTCGATGACCGTGCCGTCTTCGGCGATGATCGTGTTCTCTTCAAGGATGCCGGTCTGCTGCGCGAGCTTGGCGTTGGCCACGAGGTGGCGCTGCTCGCCGTGCACGGGCAACACGTTCTTGGGCTTCAGGATGTTGTAGCAATAGAGCAGTTCGCCCGCGGCGGCGTGACCCGAGACGTGCACCTTCGCGTTGCCCTTGTGCACCACATTGGCGCCGAGCTTCATCAGGCCGTTGATGATGCGGTAGACCGCGTTCTCGTTGCCGGGGATCAGGCTCGACGCGAGGATGACCGTGTCGTTCTCGCCGATCTCGACCTGGTGCTCGCCGTTGGCCATGCGGCTGAGCACGGCCATGGGCTCGCCCTGCGACCCCGTCGACATGTAGACGATCTTGTCGTCGGGGATGTCCCCAGCCTTCTTGAAGTCGATGAGCACGTTCTCGGGCACCCGCAGGTATCCGAGCTCTGCTGCGATCTGCATGTTGCGCACCATCGAGCGCCCCAGAAGCGCGACCCTGCGGCCGTTGTTGTGCGCGGCATCCAGAACCTGTTGCACGCGGTGCACGTGAGAAGAGAAGCTCGCCACCACCACACGGCGCGGCGCGCGCCGGATGACGTCGTCGAGGACTGGACCGATCGAGCGCTCGAGTGCCGTGAATCCGGGAACGTCGGCGTTGGTGGAGTCGACCAGGAAGAGGTCGACTCCCTCTTCGCCGAGGCGGGCGAACGCGCGCAGGTCGGTGAGGCGGTTGTCGAGCGGAAGCTGGTCCATCTTGAAGTCGCCCGTGTGCAGGACGGTGCCGGCGACCGTCTTGATCGCGACAGCCAACGCGTCGGGAATGGAGTGATTGACGGCGACGAACTCGAGCTCGAACGGACCGAACTGCTCGACCTGGCCCTCGGCGACGGTCAGCGTGTACGGCTTGATGCGGTGCTCTTTGAGCTTCGCCTCGATGAGGGCGAGTGTGAGGCCGGAGCCGATCAAGGGAATGTCGCGTTTGAGACGCAGCAGATACGGCACGGCGCCGATGTGATCTTCGTGGCCGTGGGTGAGCACGATACCGAGCACGTCGTCGAGTCGATCGCGAACGATGGAGAAGTCGGGCAGGATGAGGTCGACGCCCGGCTGGTGCTCTTCGGGAAAGAGCACGCCGCAGTCGACGATCAGGAGTTTGCCGTTGATCTCGAAGACGGTCATGTTGCGGCCGATCTCGCCGAGTCCGCCGACCGGAATGATCCGGAGGGTGTCTGGGGCGAGGGCGTTCGGTTCGTATGCGATGTTGGGCATGTGCCCTCCTAGCTGTTGGCAGCCCGTGGACGGGCTAGCGCGTGGTCCCCGCGACCTTGGGCAGCGCACCGCCGGCGGCGGCGTTGCGGTCGGGGCGGAAGTTGGTGAAGTCGATCGAGGAGATTCCCTTGACGAGGTCGATCTCGTTCTCGATCTGGGCGGCCTCCCACTCTTCGGGGCCGACGAGCGGCAACCGAACTCGTGGACTGCCGATACGGCCGAGGCCGTGCAGGATGTATTTGGCGGCGACGGTGCCCGGAACGTGCGTCATGACGGCGCGCACGAGTGGTTCGAGGGCCTGATGCGCCGCGGTGGCCGTAGCGAGGTCGCCCGCGTTGACCGCGTCGACCATGATGCGGTACGGGCCGGAGGCGATGTTGTTCGTCACGCCGATGAGGCCCGTGGCACCGATCGACAGGTGCGGAAGCACGTTCGCGTCGTCGCCGGAGAAGTACATGAGATCGGTCTGGTTGATGACCCGGCTGACCTCGCTGAAGTCACCCTTGGCGTCTTTGATGGCGAGGATGTTCGGGTGCTTTGCGAGACGCAGGATCGTCTCGTACGTGATGGGCACACCGGTGCGGCCCGGAATGTCGTAGAGGATAACGGGCAGGTCGGTGGAGTCGGCGATCATGCGGAAGTGCGTGAGGAGCCCCGCCTGCGTGGGCTTGTTGTAGTAGGGCGTGACGACGAGGTTGCCATCGGCGCCGGCCTTCTCGCTCTGCCGCGCGAGCTGCATGGCGTGCGCCGTCTCGTTCGAGCCGCCGCCCGTGATGACCTTCGCCCTGCCCGCGGAGACTGATTTCGCCACCTCGACGAGGGTGATCTTCTCCGCGTCGGTCAGGGTGGATGTCTCGCCCGTCGTTCCTGTGACGACGATACCGTCTGCGCCGTGGCTGATGACATTGTCGACATGCCTCTCGACACTCGGCCAGTCGACTTCGCCGTCGGCGGTGAACGGCGTGACGAGCGCGACAATGACCTGCCCGAACGGGTTCTCTTTCGTAATCACGGGTTACAGGCTACCGGTCGCACCGGAGCGGTTGCAGACCCCCATGAGTCAGAATCCCAGCCTTCCGAGCTGCTTGGGGTCTCGCTGCCAGTCTTTCGCCACCTTGACGCGCAGGCTCAGAAAGACCTGCTTGCCGATCAACGGCTCGATCTGCTCTCGGGCGGTGGCCCCCACGGCACCCAGCCTGGACCCGCCCTTCCCGATGATGATCGCCTTCTGACTGTCTCGCTCGACGAACACGTTCGCGTAGATCTCGACCAGTTCGCGATCATCTCGCTCGATGATGTCGTCGATGGTGACCGCGAGCGAGTGCGGCAGTTCGTCGTGCACACCCTCGAGCGCGGCCTCCCGGATGAACTCGGAGATGCGTGCCTCGAGACCCTCGTCTGTCACCTGCTCCGTGGGGTACAACTGCGGCGAGACGGGCAGCAGCCGGATGAGCTCGGCCGACAGCGTGTCGAGCTGGATATGGCTCTGCGCCGACACGGGAACGACGGCCTCCCACGCCCGGAGCTCGGAGACGGCGAGAAGCTGCTCTGCGACTGCAGGCCTGGATGCCGCATCGATCTTGGTGACGATCGCGACCTTCTTGGCCTTCGGAAAGCTGTCGAGCTGTTCGTTGATGAACCGATCGCCCGGTCCGAGCTTCTCATTGGCCGGAATGCAGAATCCGATCACGTCGACGTCACCCAACGTCGTCTGCACGATGGCATTCAGGCGCTCCCCCAGAAGCGTGCGCGGACGGTGCATGCCCGGCGTGTCGACGAGGATCAGTTGCCCGTCTGTACGATGCACGATGCCGCGGATGGCCCGCCGTGTGGTCTGCGGTTTCGACGAGGTGATCGCCACTTTCTCACCGACGAGAGCATTCGTCAGGGTCGACTTTCCGACGTTGGGGCGCCCGACGAACGAGACGAATCCCGCCCGGAAATTGCTCGTCGTCGGTTCGGTGCCGGACTCGGTCACTCGGATCCTCTCTCTGCGAGCAGCGGCGTGGCCGACTGGTCTCGCTGCACCAGGATGGTGCTGATTCGTTTTCGGCGGCCTTCGGTGCGTTCCGCCGTGAGCACGAGGCCCGACGTCGTCACCCGGGATCCGCTGGAGGGCAGACGGCCGAGCTCTTTCGACAGGAGCCCGCCCACGGAATCGACGTCGTCGTCGTCGAGCTCGAGGTCGAAGAGTTCGCCGAGCTCGTCGACGGGCAGCCTCGCGCTCACACGATAGACACCGTCGGACACGTTCTCCACCTCTACTACTTCTCGGTCGTATTCGTCGGAGATGTCTCCGACCAGCTCCTCGATCAGGTCTTCGAGGGTCACAAGGCCGGCGATTCCGCCATACTCATCCACAACCATGGCGAGGTGATTGGAGTCGAGTTGCATCTGGCGCAGCGTGTCGTCAACTTTCTTGGACTCAGGAACGAATAAGGCGGGACGAGCCAATTCGCGAACCGTCTGCCTGTCTACCGCGGTCGGTCTCTCGTGGCTGAGACGCGCGACGTCGCGTAGATACAGGATGCCGACGATCTCGTCGACGTCATCGGCCACGACCGGCATGCGCGAGACGCCCGTGCTGAGGAAGAGCCCCATGCCCTGGCCGACCGTGGCGGTGTCGTCGACGGTCACCATGTCGGTGCGGGGAATCATGACCTCGCGCACCACCGTGTCGCTGAAATCGATGATCGAGTGGATGAGCTCGCGGTCTTCTTCTTCGAGCACATCGAGCTCGGTGGCCTCGTCGACCATGCTGAGAAGCTGCTGCTCCGACGTGAAGGCGGCGGAACGGGGGCGGCCCGGGGTGACGCGGTTGCCGAACGCGACGAGCGCCCCGGCGACCGGGCCGAGTACGACGCGGAGCGCGTGCACCATGAGTGCTGTGAGACCGACGACAGCCTCGGGATGCGCCCGGCCGACGCTGCGCGGACTCGACCCCACGAGAACGAACGACACGACCGTCATGATGAGTGCGGCGAACAGCAATACGAGCCAGGGTCCGTCGATCCAGACAGACAAGACGATCGTGACCAGCACGGCGGCGGTCGTCTCGGAGACGACCCGGGCGAAGTTGACCACGTTCATGTGCGGCGTGGGGTCTGCGGCGATCGCGCGCAGAGACCGCTTGGGCCGGTATCTGTCGGCGAGCTCGGCGATGTCGGCACGGGACAGCACGACGAGGGCCGCATCCGTGGCGGCGAACAGCCCGCCCAGGGCCACGAGCAGGAACGCGGCGACCAGGAAGAGTGCTGTGATCATGTACGGCGGCGGCGCTCTATGGCCGCGAAGCCGGTGAGGATGTCGCGCTGCAGGCCGAACATCTCTTTCTCCTCGTCGGGCTCGGCATGATCGAAGCCGAGAAGGTGCAGAACGCCGTGTGCCGTCAGAAGCTGCAACTCGTCGAGCGTCGTGTGGCCCGCCCCCGCCGCCTGCACCTCGGCCACCTGCGGACACAGGACGATGTCGCCGAGCAGGCCGGGCGGCGTGGGCGAGTCCTCGGTACCCGGCCGAAGCTCGTCCATCGGAAAGCTCAGCACGTCGGTCGGCCCCGGCTCGTCCATCCACTGCACGTGGAGTTGCTCCATGGCGGCCTCGTCGACCAGAACGATCGCCAGCTCTGCGTCGGGGTGCACGTGCAATTGATCGAGCGCGTAGGTGGCGAGCCTCAGCATGGCCGTCTCGTCGACCGGAATCGCGGATTCGTTGTTGATCTCGATGCTCATCGGGTCTTCGGGTACCTTCGGTCTCGCTCGGCGGAGCCGATCGTGTCGCCGGCCTTCTTCGCCATCTGGATCTGGTCGTACTTCGTGTACGCATCGACGATCTGCCCCACGAGGGTGTGACGAACGACGTCGGCGCTCGTCATGGTGGCGAAGTGGATGTCGTCGATGTCGCCGAGCACGCGCGTCACGAGCTGCAATCCACTCGTTCCGACGGGCAGGTCGACCTGGGTGATGTCGCCCGTGATCACCATGCGAGAGCCGAAGCCGAGGCGTGTGAGAAACATCTTCATCTGTTCGGGCGTGGTGTTCTGCGCCTCGTCGAGCACGATGAACGAGTCGTTCAGCGTTCGCCCGCGCATGTAGGCGAGCGGCGCGACCTCGATCGTGCCGGCCGCGAGAAGTTTCGGAACAACCTCGGGATCGAGCATCTCGTTGAGTGCGTCGTAGAGCGGGCGCAGATACGGGTCGATCTTGTCTGTGAGGCTGCCGGGCAGATAGCCCAGGCGCTCGCCCGCTTCGACGGCGGGACGGGTGAGGATGATGCGATTGACCTCTTTGCGCTGCAGCGCCTGAACGGCCTTGGCCATGGCAAGGTACGTCTTGCCGGTTCCGGCCGGGCCGATACCGAACACGATGGTGTTCTCATCGATCGCGTCGACGTAGGCCTTCTGCCCCGCGGTCTTGGGTCGAATGCTCTTGCCCCGCGTCGAGAGGATGGCCTGCCCGAGCAGGTCGACCGGACTGGCGGTCTTGTCGGCGTCGAGGATCGCTGCACTGGAGGTCACCTCGGTCGACGTCAAATCGTGTCCGTTCTCGATCATCAGGAGAAGTTCGGTGACGAGACGCTCTGCCGCCTCGACCTCGTCGGTATCGTCGCCCGTCAGGGTGACCTCGTTGCCGCGCACATGCACGTCTACACCCGGATACTGCTTTTCAATGGTCGACAGCAGCCTGTCCTGGGGCCCGAGCAGGCGAACCATGGCGATGCCGTCGATGAGGATTCGCGCCTCACCAGGCGTCGAATTCTCAGCCCTCGGCAAGGGAATCCTCTCCGAGACCCCCGGCGAGAACGTGCGCGTGCACGTGGAAGACCGTCTGCCCCGCTGCCTCGCCGGTATTGAAGACCAGACGGAACTCTCCGCCCGCTCGCTCGTCGGCGATGCGGGACGCGACCGCGACGACGTCGGCGAGCAGGGCCGGGTCGCCCTCGGCGAGCTCGACGACGTCGCGGTACTTCTCTGTCTTCGGCACGACGAGTACGTGCACCGGGGCCTTGGGCTCTATGTCCTCGAACGCGATCACTGTGTCTGTCTCGACGATGATCGTGGCGGGAATTTCACGCGCGACGATGCGCGAGAAGACCGAGGGGGCGTCACCTGATGTTGACATGCATCTATCTTAAGAGCGTCGGGCCGCAACACCGTGGCCGGCTGGGGGCGCGTTCGCTCTCGGCACAGTGTGCGCCGGCTGCCGTCACCAGCGATCCAGGCGCACGTTCAGCACCGACAAGGCGGATGGGCCGGCCGTCGACGTGCGCAGGATCTCGTCGCCGAGACGCACACGGATGGCGCCCTCGCGCTCGAAGAGGTCGAGTTCGTGGGGCGCGATGCCGCCCTCGGGACCGACGACGAGAATCAGGATGCGCGCATCCGGTGGCAGGTCGACGTGAGAGAGCCGAGCCTCGGCCGTGGGGTCGAGGACGAGTACCGTGGCCTCGGCCGCGAGCCGCGCGAGCTGCTTGGTGTTCATGTGCTGCTCGACTGCCGGCACCCACGATCGGATCGACTGCTTCGCCGCTTCGCGCACGATCGCGCCCCAGCGCTCCGTGCCCTTGGCGACCTTCGCGCCCGTCCACTTCGAGACCGACCGCTCGGCGGCCCAAGGGATGACACCCGAGGCCCCGAGCTCGGTCGCAGCCTGCACGGCGAGTTCGTCGCGATCGCCCTTCGCGAGCGCCTGGGCCAGCCACACCTCGGGAGCCGGCGCCTCGTCGAACGACGTCGACTCGACCCGGATCTCCAGGGCCGCCGCCTCGACGGTCACGATGGGTCCCCGAACCGAGAGCCCAGAACCATCCCCGATGGAGATGACCTCGCCCACGCGGAGACGATTGACGGTCACCGCGTGCCGCGCCTCGGGACCGGCCAGGGCCACAGCGTCGCCGACGGCGTGCGGCGCACGCGCGAGGTCGGAGCGCAGGAACAGGGAGCTCATTCTCAGACGTTGAGGAAGCGGTCGCGGAGCTTCGCGAACAGACCCTGCTGGAAGTGACCCAGGTTCGGAGCCGGGTACTTGTGCGCCTGAGCCAGCTGCTTCATGAGTTCTTTCTGCTTGTGGTCGAGCTTCGTCGGCGTCGTGACCTGCACTCCGATCTTCAGGTCGCCTCGGCCCTGTCCGCGAAGATGCGTGATGCCTCGACCCTTGATCGTGAGGATCTCGGCGCTCTGGGTGCCGGGCCTGATCTCGACATCGATGTCGCCGTCGAGCGCCGTGACGCTCGAGGTCGTGCCGAGCACCGCATCCCACATGAAGACCTCGAGCGTGCACAGGATGTCGTCGCCGTTGCGGCTGAAGACGTCGTGGTGGCGCACCTTCATCGCGAGGTACAGATCGCCGTTCGGCCCGCCTGCCGGGCCGACTTCTCCCTGGCCGATGAGCTGCAGCCTCAGGCCCGAGTCGACGCCGGCCGGGATGTCGACGGGGATCGACCGGCGCGCGCGCACGCGCCCCTGCCCCTGGCACGTGACGCAGGGCGCCGGGATGACCGTGCCATAACCACGGCAGGTTCCACAGGGTGCACTCGTCATGACGTTGCCGAGGAGCGAGCGCACGGCGCGCTGGATCTGACCGCTGCCTCCGCAGATGTCGCAGGTGACGGGGGATGTGCCGGGCTGGCAGCATGAGCCGTTGCAGGTCTCGCAGACCACCGCGGTGTCGACCTCCAGGTCGCGATGGGTGCCGAAAATGACCTCGCCCAGGTCGATCTCGACCCGCAGGAGGGCGTCCTGCCCACGCTCTTCTCGCGACTTCGGGCCTCGGGATCCGCCTTGTGCTCCGAAGAACGTCTCGAAGATGTCGCCGAATCCTCCGAACCCGCCCGCGCCGCCTGCGGAACCCATCTGGGGACCCCTGTCGTAGTCGCGACGCTGCCCCGGATCGCTCAGCACGTCGTAGGCGTGGGTCACCGCTTTGAACTTGTCTTCGGCGTCGGGCGCCGAGTTCACGTCGGGGTGCAGTTCTCGAGCCAGCCGCCGATACGCCTTCTTGATCTCTTCGGGGGTGGCGCTTTTGGCTACGCCGAGCACGTCGTAATGGTCAGCCACGAGGGCGTCTCCTTCTCAGTCGGGATGCGCTGGCCGCGGGAGGGCAGCGTTCTGTCGTATCGAGCCAGCGCCAGAACAGCGCGCGGGAAGATGAAGTCAACTCTCTCCGAGGGTGCGGGAGAGGTAGCGGGCGACGGCGCGCACGGCCGCGATGTTGCTCGAGTAGTCCATGCGTGTCGGGCCGAGGACTCCGAGGTGGGCGAGGGAGCCGCCCTGAGCGCTGTAGCCGCTCGCGAGAATGGAGGTCTCGCCCAATCCGAACGGATCGTTCTCTCGACCGATGCTCACAGACACGCCGCGTTGGTCGGCCTCGAGTTCGCTGAACAGACGCAGGAGGACGACCTGCTCCTCGACCGCTTCGAGCACGGGAAGGATGCTGCCGTGGAAATCCTCTTCGGTGCGCACGAGGTTGGATGCCCCCGCGATGACCAGTTTGTCGTGGCGCGTGGCCGCCACGTGCTCGGCGATGGCCGCCACGAGCACCCGCACCACCGGCATCCGGGATGCCGCGAACAGGCCCGGCAGATCGCCGAGCCGGGAGGCCGCCTCGACGACGCCCACGCCCGCGAGCGCGGTGTTGAGCTTGGCACGGATCTCGCCGATGAAATCGACGTCGACCTCGCTGGGCACATCGACGACGCGCTGGTCGACGTGCCCCGAGTCTGTGATCACGACGAGCAGGAGCTTCTGAGGGGCGAGGGCGACGACCTCGAGATGCCGGAAACGGGCCTGCTGCAACGAGGGGTACTGCACCATCGCGACCTGCCGGGTGAGCTGGGAGAGCAGGCGCACGGTGCGTGCGAGAACGTCGTCGAGGTCGGCGGGCTCGCCGAGGAAGGTCTCAATGGCCTGGCGCTGAGCCGAGGTCAAGGGTTTCAGATCGGCGAGGTGATCGACGAACAGCCGGTATCCCTTGTCGGTCGGAATGCGACCCGACGAGGTGTGCGGTGCCGTGATCAGCTCTTCTTCTTCGAGGAGGGCCATGTCGTTTCGAATCGTCGCGGCCGAGACGCCGAACGAATGCCGATCGACGATCGATTTCGAACCGACGGGTTCGCGAGAGGCGACGTAGTCTTGAACGATGACGCGGAGCACCTCGAGGCTGCGGTCGGAAACCATGTCGCGTCACCTCTCTCTCGTCTGCACGGGTTCACGAACAACTGGCACTCCGAGATCCTGAGTGCCAATTATATCTTGCCGTGGGCGTCACGGGATCATTGCCCGCACAGTCGATTGCGCAGTATCTTGTGCTGAAAGCCCATATCAGCGACGAAAGGCCGCGACTCATGTCCGATCCCAATGCAGCGCCGCAGAACAACGCGGGCGCAGGCGACCCGACGCCCCCTCCGTACACACAGCCGGCGGGCCAGGTGCCACCCGACTTCGGAACGCCGGCCGGCGCCTCTGTGCCTCCGCAGTACGGCGCCCCATCCGCGGGCCAGACTCCTCCTCCCGGGTACACCCCTCAGCCCGCCGCGACCCCGGGTGCACCGCTCAGCCAGTCGGACGACAAGCTCTGGGCATCACTCGCGCACTTCGGTGGGGTATTGAGCTTCATTCCCCCTCTGATCATCTGGCTGGTCTTCAAGGATCGCGGTCCTCTGGTGAACCAGGAGGGCAAGGAATCGCTCAACTATCAGATCACCATCGCCATCGCGTGGGTCGCCAGCTTCATCGTCGGCGCCATCCTGGCGTTCATCCCCTTCATCGGGGGCATTCTCGCGCTCATCATCACGCTGGCCATCTGGGCGGCCCAGATCATCTTCCCGATCATCGGCGGCGTGAAAGTGAACGGCGGCGGCACCTACCGCTATCCGTTCGCCATCCGACTCATCAAGTAGCCCATTTTGCACGACAGCGCCGGTCGACACCCCGTGTCGGCCGGCGCTTCTTTTGCTTTAATGGTCGACATGACTGCAGCCCCGCCTCCGTTCGAGACCGCATACCAGCCCCAGCCGCCGATGACGCCGCAAGACCAACGCCTCTGGGCGACGCTCATCCACCTCGGGGGAATCCTCTTCGGGTTTCTACCGGCCCTCGTGGGCTACCTCGTGCTGAAAGGCCGGGGCGAATTCATCAGAGAGCACACGCTCGAAGAGCTGAACTTTCAGATCTCCCTGGCCATCTATATGGCGGCGGTCGTGCTCATCGGCATTCCCACGTTCTTCATCGGAACGATTCTGGCCCTGCCCCTGGGAATCGCGGCGATCGTGTTCATGATCATCGCCGCCGTCAAGTCGAACGCGGGCGAGTTCTACCGCTACCCGCTGATCCTTCGCCTCGTCAAGTAGGCGGTCGCCGGATCGCTAGTCGGTGAGCCGGCGCACCACCGCGTCGGCGAGGAGCCTGCCGCGCAGCGTCAGCACGACGGTTCCGGCGATGGCCGCGCGCCCGTCGACGAGCCCGTCGGCGATCAGTCCGGCCACCTCGCGCCTCGGCTCCGCCGCCAGCGAGTCGATGCGCAGGCCCTCGCGGATGCGCGTGAGAAGCAGCACCCTCTCGGTTTCGCGCGTCGTCGCATCCAGTGTCTCGCGGCCCGCGGCCGGCGAATGGCCCGCGCCGATGCGTTCGGCGTACGCGGCGGGATGCTTGACGTTCCACCACCGGGTGTCGCCGACGTAGCTGTGCGCTCCGGGGCCGACGCCCCACCAGTCGTGACCCTGCCAGTAGGCGAGGTTGTGGCGCGACACGAAGTTCTCGTCGGCCGCCCAGTTGCTGACCTCGTACCAGGAGTACCCGGCGGCGCTCAGCATGGAGTCGGCGAGTTCGTACATGTCGGCCTCGAGATCGTCGTCGGGCTCGGCCACCTCACCCGACTTGATCTGGCGTGCCAGCTTCGTGCCCTGCTCGACGATCAGCGCGTAGGCCGACAGGTGATCCGGGGCCGAGGCAAGCGCGCTCTCGAGCGAGGTGCGCCAGTTCTCCAGCGACTCCCCCGGCGTTCCGTAGATGAGGTCGAGGCTCACCTGAAGCCCGGCGTCGCGCGCCCACTGCACCACGAGCGGCACGCGCTCGGGATCGTGGGTGCGGTCGAGGGTGTGCAGCACGTGCGGCACGGCGGACTGCATGCCGAAGCTGACCCGGGTGAAACCGGCGTCGGCGAGGGTCTTGAGGTAGTCGGCGTCGACGCTGTCGGGATTCGCCTCGGTCGTGACCTCGGCACCCTCTTCGAGCCCCCACGTCTCGCGAACCGACGCCAGCATGCGCACGAGGTTCTCGGCCGGAAGCAGAGTGGGGGTTCCGCCGCCGAAGAAGACCGTCGACACCTCTCGCGACGGCACGCCCGACTGCTCGAGCACGCGGCGCGCGAGGTCGACCTCGAGCACCGCCTGGGCGGCGTAGTCGGACTGCTTCGCTCCCCGCAGCTCGGTCGACGTGTAGGTGTTGAAATCGCAGTAGCCGCAGCGTACCCGGCAGAACGGCACGTGCAGGTAGACGCCGAAGTTGCGGGTTGCGGCGTCTCGCGCGGAGCCGCCGGGCAGCATTCCGTCGAGGGGTGCGGGATCGCCGAGGGGAAGCGCGGCACCCATCAGTGCTGGGCGAACGAGCGGTCGATGCTCACGCCGCACGCCCGGGAAGGAGCGCCCGAAGGTAGCGCTTGGTCATGAGGCGCTGCTGGCGGCGGAGCAGCGGCGAGACGGCGCGGTAGAACAACGTGCTGCCGCGCGAGAACGCCCGCACTGTGAACCAGACCGAATCGTCGGGCTCGTGGGTGACGACGAAGCTTTCTTCGCCCTCCTCCGGATGCCCGGGTAGCGTTCCGTAGGCGAAGCCGGCCTCGTTCGGCTCATCGATGACGAGCACGACCCGCACCGGCGCCGTGACCTGGCGGCCGTAGGCCCGGATGCGCAGGTCGGCCGTGACCCCCGCCGAGATCTGCGGCGTTCCGTCTTCGGAATACGTGAGTTCGGGATTGACGTCGCGCGCCGCGAGCGGTGTGCCGTCGGCGTCGTAGACGAGACCGGCATAGTCGGTGTCGCTCGGTGTGGGCAGCTCGATGTTCGACACGACGATGCCGCTGTTCTTCTGCACGCCCCAGGCCAGCAGTGTCGCCGCGGCGGCATCGAAGCGGTCGCGCCCGGAACCGATGCGGATGCTGTCTTCTGCCGGCCTGTAGCCCTTGGGCGGATAGAACATCAGGTCGGCGGCCTGCGAGGCACCGACTGCGGCGTAGGTCAGGGATTGACCCGTGTGGGTGGATCGCTGCGGCATCGGATTACTTCTTGTCTTTCTTCGTCTCCGTGTCGCCCGAGAGCGCGGCGATGAATGCGCCCTGCGGCACCTCGACGCGACCGACCATCTTCATGCGCTTCTTGCCCTCTTTCTGCTTCTCGAGGAGCTTGCGCTTGCGGCTGATGTCACCGCCGTAGCACTTGGCGAGAACGTCTTTGCGCATGGCACGGATCGACTCGCGGGCGATGATGCGCGCGCCGATGGCGGCCTGGATGGGCACCTCGAACTGCTGACGCGGAATGAGTTTGCGGAGGCGCTCGGTCATCAGGGCGCCATAGGCCTGCGCCTTGTCGCGGTGCACGATCGCGCTGAACGCGTCGACCTGCTCGCCCTGCAGGAGGATGTCGACCTTCACGAGGTCGGCCTCCTGGTCGCCGACGGGCTCGTAGTCGAGCGAGGCGTAGCCGGCGGTCTTCGACTTGAGGCTGTCGAAGAAGTCGAACACGATCTCGGCCAGCGGCATCGTATACCTGATCTCGACGCGGTCCTCACCGAGGAACTCCATGCCCAGGAGGGTGCCTCGACGGCTCTGGCAGAGTTCCATGATGACGCCGACGTAGTCTTTGGGCGCCAGGATGGCCGCCTTCACGACAGGCTCGTGCACACTCGTGATCTTGCCCGAGGGAAACTCGCTGGGGTTCGTGACCGTGACGGCCTTCTTGTCTTCGGTGGTCACCTCGTAGATGACCGACGGCGCCGTCGCGATGAGGTCGAGGCCGAACTCGCGCTCGAGCCGCTCGTTGATGATCTCGAGGTGCAGGAGGCCGAGGAAACCGCAGCGGAAACCGAAGCCGAGGGCCACGGAGGTCTCGGGTTCGTAGACCAGTGACGCGTCACTGAGTTTGAGCTTGTCGAGGGCTTCGCGCAGCGCCGGGTAATCGGTGCCGTCGATCGGGTACAGGCCCGAGAACACCATCGGCAGCGGCTCGGTGTAGCCCGGAAGGGCGTCTGTGGCCGGCTTGGCGTGCGTGGTGACCGTGTCGCCGACCTTCGACTGGCGAACGTCTTTCACGCCCGTGATGAGATAGCCCACCTCGCCGACACCGAGCCCCTTGCTGGGGGTCGGTTCGGGCGACGAGACGCCGATCTCGAGAATTTCGTGCGTGGCACGGGTCGACATCATCTGGATCTTCTCGCGCGGCGACAGCTGGCCGTCGATCATGCGCACGTAGGTGACGACACCGCGGTAGGAGTCGTAGACCGAGTCGAAGATCATTGCGCGCGCCGCGGCATCCGGATCGCCTTGAGGCGCGGGGACGAGCGCCGTGAGACGGTCGAGGAGTTCGGGAACGCCGACGCCCGTCTTGCCAGAGACCCGCAGCACGTCTTCGGGCCTTCCGCCGATGAGGCTCGCGAGTTCCTGAGCGTATTTGTCTGGGTCGGCCGCGGGCAGGTCGATCTTGTTGAGGACCGGGATGATCGTGAGGTCGTTGTCGAGGGCGAGATAGAGGTTCGCCAACGTCTGGGCCTCGATGCCCTGGGCGGCGTCGACGAGCAGCAGAGCTCCCTCGCAAGCGGCCAACGACCGGGACACCTCGTAGGTGAAGTCGACGTGGCCCGGGGTGTCGATCATGTTGAGCGCGTAGGTCTGGTCGTCGAGCGACCAGGGCATGCGCACGGCCTGGCTCTTGATGGTGATGCCGCGCTCGCGCTCGATATCCATGCGATCGAGGTACTGGGCCCGCATGTCGCGGTCACTCACCACACCCGTGATCTGCAGCATGCGGTCGGCCAGCGTCGATTTTCCGTGGTCGATGTGCGCGATGATGCAGAAATTGCGAATGAACGCGGGGTCGGTGGATGCCGGCTCCAGGGCCTTCTTAGCTAGCGGGCTCACACGTTCCTCTTGTGTCGTACAACGGATAGACGCTCATTCTCTCACGGAGTTCGATGCCGACACTTTTCGTCACCGGGATGAGACGGCGGACGCTCGGCAGGGTTGAATGGCGGCATGAGCATATTTCTCACCGGTGCCACCGGTTTCATCGGGTCCGCAGTTCTCCGCCAGCTCCGCCTTCAGGGGCGTGACGTGACCGCCCTCGTGCGGTCGTCCGAGAAGGCGGCGAAGATCGAGGCGCTCGGCGCCACGGCCGTGATCGGTGACATCGCCGATACGGAACTGCTGACGGAGCAGGCCATCGCGAGCGACGGCGTGATCCACCTCGCGTCGCCGGGTGACGCATCCAGCCGTGACGTCGACGATGCGTTGGTGACGGCCGTGCTCGCAGGACTCGAGGGCAGCAACAAGCGCTACGTGCACACGGGCGGCATCTGGGTGTGGGGCGACAACCAAGACATCACGGAGGATTCGCCTCGAAACCCGCCGCCCCTCACGGAATGGCGGTGGGAGATCGAGAAGCGGGTGCTCGAGGCCCAAGGCGTTTCGACCACCCTGGTCGCTCCGGCCGTCGTCTTCGGCCGCGGCGCGGGCATCCCCGCCCTCTTCACGGATGTGCGGGCGGGCGACGAATTTGTTCGACTCGTGGGCGACGGCTCGCAGCACTGGACGAGTGTGCACGTCGACGACGTGGCCGAGCTCTACATCCTGGCCTTCGACCTCGGTGAGGCCGGCTCCACCTACATCGGTGCCAGCGGAGAGAATCCCACCGTACGCGAGATCGGCGAAGCGGTGGCGTTCGGCCAAGGCCTCGGCTCCCGCGTCGAGGAAGAGACGATCGACACGTCGCGCGCGCGTCTCGGTGAAGCGTTCGCCGATGCGCTGCTGCTCGACCAGCAGTCGCGGGGAACCTCGGCGCGCATCGACCTGGGCTGGGAGCCGAACGGTCCGAGCATCCTCGACGAACTGCGCACCGGCTCGTACGCGTCGAGGAGCTAGCTCGATCGCGCGGGTATGTCGGCAGATCAGAGGTCGAGGCCGTAGGCCCGCGACGGCTCGATGCCGGGAGGGTTCTCGCGATCCGGCATGCGAGAGAACCCCCTCCGCTCGTAGAGCCCGTGCGCCGTCGTCATGTCGGTTCCGCTGTTCATCACGACGCGCTCGGCGCCGCGCCGACGCGCCAGGTCGATCACGAAATCGGTCAGTATGCTGCCCACCCGACGCCCGCGCGACTCCGGATCGACGGCGAGGAGACGAAAATCGAACTCGCCCGGGCGGCCGAGGGGGGTCAGCAGCTCGCCGGGTCGCGGCGTCGTGACAGAACCCAGGATGCGTCCGCTCTCGTCGTCGACGGCGACCCAGACCTCGCCGACCGTCGCGTGATGGGGCACGTCGAGGATCTGCATGGCGTAGTCGTCGCCGATCGTGAACTCGAGTCGATAGGCCTCGAGTCGCTGCCGCCCGAGCTCGTCGTGCTCGTCGGGGTGAGCCAGGCGCACGGTGACCCCCACCCGTTGCGCCGTCGGCGCGTCGGAGACCTCGCGAGCGGGCTCGGGGAGCCGACGGATGCCCTCGAGCAGGTCGTCGAGGCCGGCGGCGACGCAGATGCGGATCCAGCCCTCTCCCTCGCGCCCGAACGCACTGCCGGGTGCAACGGCGACACGCTTGTCGAGGAGGAAGCGTTCGGCCCACTCTGCGACGTCACCGCCGGTCGCGTAGCCGACGTCGACCCACAGGTAGAACGCGCCCGACGGCCGGAGGTACTCAATGCCGCGCGCGTCGAGGAGTGCGGTCGCCGCGTCGAGATTCTGCCGGTAGTGCACTGCCGCCGCTTCCACGTGCTTGTGGTCGCCCTCGACCGCGACCAGGGCGGCCAATTGGGCCGGCGTGTTCACACAACTGATCATCGCCTCCTGCGCCGTGCGCATCGTGGAGGTGAGACCGGGCGGGGTTACCAGGTAACCCACGCGGACGCCGGTGAGTGCGTAGGTCTTCGACAGCGAGAAGACGGAGAAGACCCTGTCGTCTGCATCGAGGCTCGCGACCGAAACATGCGGAGCCTCGTAGCTGAAGGCCTCGTAGACCTCGTCGCTGAGTATCCACAGATCGTTCTCCC
Organism: Agreia sp.; assembly: GCF_964263775.1. Classification (NCBI taxonomy): domain Bacteria; kingdom Bacillati; phylum Actinomycetota; class Actinomycetes; order Micrococcales; family Microbacteriaceae; genus Agreia; species Agreia sp. The sequence continues at coordinate 60,871 of NZ_CAXVWM010000175.1, forward strand.
TCGCGAATTCGACGAGGGCGCGCAGGGTCTGTTCTGGAAAGATCGCGCCGAGCGGGTTCGACGGCGAGTTGATGATGATCATGCGGGTGCGCGGGGTGACGAGTCGTCGCAATTCGTCGAGGTCGGGAAGGAAGTCGTTGTCGCGCCTCAACGGATACGGCACGGAAAGCGCCGAGATCATGGCCGCGTTCATGGCGAACGTCGAGTACCCGGGGTCTGGAATCAGCACCTCGTCACCGGGCGCGAGCGTGAGGCTCATCGCGAGGTAGAGAGCCTGCATGCCTCCGCAGGTGACCCAGACCTGCTCGGTATCGACCACGACGTCGTTCTCTCGGGCGAGTTTGCGCACGAGCGCCTCACGGAGGACGAGCAGTCCGCCGTTCGGCGAGTAGTCGGTCTCATCGGCGAGCCAGGCGTCGGAGCCCGCACGGAGGATCTCGGGAGCAACCTCGACATCGGGCTCCCCCACGGCGAGCATCAGCACATCGTCGAGCGCGTACGCCATTTCGAAGATACGGCGGATCCCCGATTCGGGAACGGAATGGATGTGGGGCGCAAGCTGTGGCATGAGACCATTAACGCTACTCGGAGCGCGCCCAATATTGTCGAGATGACGCCGGTCTGGTAACGTTGCCTGTTGGCTTACGCTCCCGTCTTACAGTACGGAGCGAACTCGCGGTCGCTTCTCGGCCGCATTGCATTCATCCGAACACATACAAGAGGTTATTTCGTGGCAAACATCAAGTCGCAGATCAAGCGCATCGGCACCAACAAGAAGGCCCAGGAGCGCAACAAGGCCGTCAAGAGTGGCCTGAAGACCGCTATCCGTGCCACCAAGACCGCTGTCCTCACGGGCGACAAAGACAAGGCCCTCGCCGCGCTCACCGCAGCGGGCAAGAAGCTCGACAAGGCCGCCTCCAAGGGCGTCATTCACAAGAACCAGGCCGCGAACCGCAAGTCGGCCCTCGCGAAGACCGTCGCCTCGCTCTAACAGACACTTCTGTTCGACGAGATTCGCGCACGAAAGAAGCCCCGCAGTCGCGGGGCTTCTTTCGTGCGCTTTATGAATCAGCGTGACGGCTCGCCCCGCTCAGCGATGACGCCGATCATGCGTTCGAGCGAGTAGACCGCGTCGCGGCTGCCGCCCTTGATGTTCTCGTCGGTCTCGGCGAGCATCTGGATGCTGCGCCCCAGGCCCGCTCCCGACCAGCCGGCCAAGTCGCGACGAGCGCGATCGATCTGCCAGGGTGCGAGACCGAGCTGACCGGCGAGCTGGCCGGATCCGCCGCGGGTGCCGAGCACCTTGGCCATAGTGCGGAGCTTCATGGCGAACGCGGCGACCATCGGCACAGGATCGGCACCGGATGCGAGGGCGTGCCGGGCCAGGGCAAGCGCCTCGCCGTGCCGGCCGGCGATTGCCATGTCGGCGACGGCGAACGCACTGGCTTCGACTCGGCCCCCGTAGTACCGATCGACAGTGGTCTCGGTGATCTCTGCCGACGCGTCGGCGACGAGCTGCTGACACGCGCTGGAGAGTTCGGCCAGGTCGTCGGAGAAGGCGGCCACCAGCGCCCTGAGTGCGCCCGGTGAGACTCGACGACCGGCCGCCCGAAACTCCGAGGCGGCGAACTCGTAGCGTTCCGTGTCTTTTTTGAGTTCGGCGCAGACGATCTCGATGCCGCCCCCCGAACCCGAGCGGACCGCGTCGAGCAGTCTCTTGCCTCGCACACCGCCCCCGTGCCGAAGCACGAGGTAGGTGTCGTCGGCGGGATTCTCGAGGTAGGACATGGCCTCGAGCAGAAAGTCGTCCGTGCATTTCTCGACGGACGACACCCGGATCATGCGCGGTTCACCGAACAGCGACGGGCTCGCGACGGTGAGTAATTCTCCGGGCGCATACGATGACGCGTCGATGTCGGAGACCTCGAGGCTGGGGTCTTCGAGCTTCAGCAGCTCTCGAAGTTGACGGATGCTTCGCTCGGCGAGGAAGGACTCCGTGCCGGACACGAGGACCACGGGAGCCGGACGCACCTGCTCCCACGAGAGCTGCGGAATAGCGGCCTTCGCCGATGGTTTTGCGCCCCGTGCAGTCGCCACGTGTCCTCACTTACGTCGATGGTCGTCATCGAGCCTACTCGGCAGGGCCGACGCGACTGGCACGGCACGGGCAGACGCGGTTCTCTCGCTCCAGACGACCGTCTCGCCGCCCTCGATCGAGACGACGACCAACCCCAGCTGGTCGGTACGGAAGACCCGCGTGCCGGCATCGGCAAGAATTTTGAGGATGCGATCGTTGGGGTGCCCGTAGTCGTTGTCGGCGCCCACCGAGATGAGTCCAGCCCGCGCCTCGACGCGTTCGTAGAGATCTGCGCTCTGGTCGCCGGATCCGTGGTGCGCCACCTTGACCAAGTCGACCGGGCTCAGCGGGCCCTCGGCCATCAACTGCGCCTGGTCTTCTTCTCCGAGGTCTCCGAGAAACAGCGCGTCGAGATCTCCTGAGAACTGCAGCGTGACACTCGCGCCGTTTCCGCGGAGCGTCGTGTCCTCCAGCGGCCAGAGCACCGTCCACGAGAGCGCTCCGAGTTCGCCCGTGTCGCCTCTAGACGCCTCATGAACCATGGCCCCCGAGGCTACGAGGCGGCGCACGACCCCCTCGTCGGCACCACCATCGGTCGGACCGACGAGCACCGTGTCGGAGAGGCCGACCGCCGCGTCGAGCCCACCGATGTGGTCGAGGTCGAAGTGGGTGAGCACCAGCAGGTCGACGTGATCGATCTGCATTCTCTCAAGGCACAGTCGGAGAGCTTCCGGCTCGGGCCCGGTGTCGATGAGGGCGATCGCGTCGCCGCTTCTGACGAGTACCGCGTCACCCTGCCCGATGTCGCAGGCCGCGATGCGCCAGTTCGCGGGAACCGACAGTCGCAGGGCGATGGTGCCGCCGATGAGAATGCCCCCGTAGACACCGACCATCGCGGTGACCAGCAGGACGCCCGCGATGCGGCGAAGCCGCGGCGCGCGAGAGGCCAGCACGACCCAGAGCGCCAGCGCCGTCAGTCCGAGCACGAGAAGGGCGCCTGCGACGCCGGGCAGCCAGGGCAGTCGCGCGCCTGGCGCACCGGCGAAGAAACGCGCGACCGCGCCGATCCAGGCTGCCGGCAGCCAGCAGAGCCAGGCTGCGGGCACGGCGAGCGGCGGAACTGCGGCTCCCACCAAGCACGCCAGAAGACCGACGACCGTGGCGACCGGAGCGGCGGGACCGGCGAGGAGATTGGCCGGCATGCTGTACGGCGCGATGGTGGGAGTAAGGAGGGCCAGCACGGGTTGACAGGCGAGCTGCGCGGCGAGGGGAACCGCGATGACCGCGGCGAGCCACGGAGGCATCCAGCGGGACAGCGCCGACGTCAGGGGGCGGGTGAAGAGCAGCAGGCCTGCCGTGGCGAGGGCCGACAGGGCGAATCCGAAGCTGTGGGAGAGCCACGGGTCGGTGATGATGAGGCTGACGACCGCGAGACAGAGCACGGGCATTCCGCGAGCGGAACGCGACGCACCGATCGACACGAGAACGATCGCGGCCATGGCCGCCGCCCGGATGACGCTCGGCTGAGGTGTCACGAGGATGACGAAGAGCACCAGCACGGCCCCCGCCGCGCACAGCCTCGCTCCTCGGCGAAGACCAGCGAAGCCAGCGAGCAGAAAGGCGCCGGCGATGACGATGGCGCAGTTGGCGCCGGACACGGCGGTGAGGTGGCTGAGGCCGCTGTCTTTCATCGCCGTATCGAGCGAGGCGTCGACGAGCGAATCGTCGCCGAGCGCGAGCCCGGGAACCAGGTCTGCCCCGTCACCGGGAAGACCGCGTGCAGCATCGGTGAATTCGGCACGCAGCCCGGCCGCCCAGGCGAGGTGCCAACCGGGCTGCCGAACCGTCTCGGGGTGACCCGCGGCGAATACGAGCCACGAGGTCTGGGAGCCATCGTCGGTGGCGCGGAATCGACCCTGGAGTCGAATTGTCGAACCGATGGCCGGAACGTCGGCCGTGGCGAGGTCGTCGACGAAGAGCAGCACCCTCGTAGACGTGATATCACGGCGACCGCCTGTGTCTTCGACGCGCTCCAGGGACGCCTCGAACCGCACCCCGGTCACGGCCTCACCGCCGAAGCCGGAATGCGCCGTTTCCGACGGCGTTCCCGAGACCGTGAACCGCGCGGTCAGTACCCTCTGCGACGAGTCGAGAAGCAGCGGAGGCTCCCGGGAGGGCTGGATGACGAGCACCGCGGCCGCAACGCTCGCCCCGAGCGCGGCGCACACCATCACCATCGGAAGAACTCGGCCCATGCGACGGATGACGCGACCCGCTCGTGTATTCACGGTAGCCGCAGTCATTCCCCGCCACAGTCCGAGCGAGACGGCGAGGAGGGCCGCCCCGACCACGAGGGCCATCGCCGCATCGTGCGGACGTGCGACGAGCACGAATGCCGCGATCCAGGCGACGCCCGCCGGAATGGAGAGACGATGATCGGCGAGACGATGGTAGGAGAGGCCGCGATCAGTCTGGCGGCGATCGGCACGACCACGGTCGACACCACGCGTGGCCGTCGAGCGTTGTTCCCGCGGCCGCGGCGAGGTCATACGACCGCCGACTCACGGAGACCGTCGAGGGTCTTCTGCCCGATGCCCGGAACCTCGAGCAGCTGGTCGATCGAGGTGAACGGGCCGTGTTCGTCGCGGTAGTCGATGATCTTCTTGGCGGTCTCAGGGCCGATGCGGGGAAGGGTCTCGAGCGCGGCGGAGTCTGCAGTGTTCAGGTCGACGGTGCTCGACGACGAATCGCCGGGAGTCGCCACCGCGCCGTCGACGGGCACCGGAGGAACTTCGCCGACCGCGGGTGCATACAACTGCTCTCCATCGGACACGAGGCGTGCCAGGTTGAGCTGGGCCTGGTCGGCCTGGGCCGTGTAGCCCCCCGCCGCGGCGACGGCGTCGACGACCCGGGCGCCGTCGCGCAACTCGTAGAGCCCGGGTTTCGCCACCGAGCCGAGCACGTGCACGAAGATGACCGGCGCGCCTGCCGAGCCATTGGCATCCGGACTGTGCTCGACGACGTCGGGGGGCGACTCGCTCGTGCCGGCGTTCGGATTCGTCACCAGAACCTCGCTGCTGCCGCGCGGAGCCAACGCAGACACGAGCACAGCCACGACCAGAACGACCAGAACCAGCACGATGCCCGCCCCCACCCCGATGCCGAGCCGCGCCCGCGCCGGGGGCGTTTCGGCATCCATACGGCTACGGTAGGCCCGCGCCCGGAGACGACCATCGCCCCGGACCCCGCGCTGTGCACGGCACGCAAACCAGTGCCATTGGTGAGGAGAGGTGATCGGCGACCGACGGAGGTCGTGTGCGAGATACGACCGCCCGTGCTCATCGTTCGACGACTCGACCGTTTCTTTAGTACGGTCGTACTAGTATCATCATGATGAGTACGACGTCCGTCCTACACATCGCTACTGAGCTCATCGGCGCTGCACCAATCGGATTCCTCGGCCTGGCAGACTGACGACCCAGCGCAGCGTGGTTCATGCACACTCGTTGGATTCCAGACATGGGCGACCCGCCCCAGAAAGAAAGGCACTAGTGCTGGAACTACCGCAGTGGGAAGCATTCCTCCTCGCCGTCGTCGGCGCCGCAGCCGTGCTGACCGGACTCATGTTCGTCGGCGTGTCTATCAATCTCGAACGCGTCCTCCAAGGTCCTGGCGTTATTCCCGCTCGTGCCGCAGAAACGCTCGGAACCCTGGTTCTGGCGATTATCACGGGTTCACTGGCACTGCTCCCCCAGTCGGCCGTCGCGCTGGGCGTGGAAGTCGTCGTCCTCACGACGCTGCTACTCTTCGCTACGACCCGCAGCCAGATCCGGCATCACCGCAACTACCGCGACGCGCCGAGCAGTTGGCTCCTCACCCGCAGCATCTCGACCTTGTCATGCTGCATTCCCAGCCTCGTGGGCGGAATCTTCCTGCTCGTCGACGATCCCAACGGCATCTATGGCATCGCGGTCGCAGCGTTGCTCGCCGTTTCCGGATGTGTCTACAATGCCTGGGTTCTCCTGATCGAAATCGCTCGCTGACCGTGCGTGCCTGGTGTCGAGTTTCGTACGTCAGTCCGTCGCGGCGGGTTTCGACTCGGTCAGTCGAAGCGCGACGCGCCTGGGGAGCAGGGCGACGATGCGACTCGTCCAGCGATTCATGCCTCCAGAGATCACACTGACCGGCGGCTTCCTTCGATCCACGGCACGAAGTGCTGTATCCACCACCTGTTCTGGAGTCTGAAAACGCACTCCCCCCACGTCGGTGCCCGATGTCGAGTAAAAACCGGTTCTGGTCGGCCCAGGCGAGATCGCCATCACGGTCAGCTTTGTTTGCCGGAGTTCATGTGCGATGGCTTCCGTGAAGCGAACTGTGAACGCTTTCGCGGCAGCGTATACCGCCATGCCGGGCACGGGCATGTATCCGGTGAGGCTCCCGACGTTGATCAGGGCGCCCCGACCCGACTGGATCAGGCTGGGAAGAAAGGCGCGGGAGATATCGACGACCGCGTCCACGTTGAGTCGGAGTTGTCGAAGAATTTCCTCCTCGGTCGACTCGGCAAACGGCTTGGTAAGCCCCGCCCCTGCGCAGTTCACGAGCGTGTCCACCTGCACGCCGAGCGCGTCGACACTCTCTCGCAGCCGTCGTCCGCTGTGGTCTAAAGACAGGTCCACAGAAACGACATGCACTGTCACGCCCGTTCGAGTCCGGATGTTGGTGGCAATCGCGTCGAGGGCGTCGGTTGCCCGGGCGACGAGGACGACATCGGCTCCCCTGTTCGCAAACGCTCGCGCGAATTCGGCGCCGATCCCCGAACTCGCTCCGGTGATGAGGGCCGTGGTGCCGCGGTAGTGCATAAGGTCTCCTTCTGCTGATTTCGACCGGCGATCGCTCGCGCGGTACTACCTCATGTGAGAGGCTCACACATAAGCATAGGGTTTTAATGTGGGAGACTACAACATCGACAAGGAGATAATGTGACTGCGCGTTCGTACCATCACGGCGATCTGCGCAACGCGCTCCTCGCAGCGACCATGGAGCTGGTGGGAGAGCGGGGGGCCAGAGGATTCAGCGTGTCGGAGGCGGCTCGGCGAGCCGGCGTCTCGATCTCTGCGCCCTACCGGCATTTCGCGGACCGTGACGCGATGCTCGCTGCGGCAGCGCAATCGGGGTTCGCCGAACTCGAGACACGCTTGCGAGATCTCGCCGCGACGCTCGGTGTAGAGCAGACCTTCGGGGCGTGTGCAGCGCAGTTAGCGGTGCTGTACGTCGACTTCGCCCTCGAGAATCCGCCTCGATTCGAGGTTATGTTTGCGCCGGGGCTAGAGAAGGCCACGCAACCTGAACTCCTCGAACAGACCGTCGATGTGCAATCTCTACTCGAGCTCGCGCTCGCACCGCATCTCGAGCGCGAGCAGCTGTCGAGTCGGGCCGCTGAGCTCTGGGCGCTCGCTCACGGCGTCGCGACGCTGTCGATCGGGGGTGGCCTAGGACACGCCATCGGCGACGCTTCCCCCGGCGACATCGTGGCCCGCGCGGCACGGAGCTGGTCGTCAGGCGTCGCCGATGACGCGGCCCTCGCTCGTAAGGGCTGAGTGTCGTGCGCGCAATCCGTGCACGATGATGCTGGGGCTCCGGCGGACGGCCACTGAACGACTGAGCGACGAGCCCTGCCGGGCTGCCGAGGTGTCAGACGTTCGGTAATTCGGCCGGCCTCGTCGCGATGCTCACGACACGCGGGGCACGCACGACGACGTTCACTATCTGCCGATCGCCGATCGCCCGCTGAACCGCGGCGGATGCCCGGGCCAGCGCCTCGAGGTCGCCGCCGGCGATCGTGGGCGCGACCTCCAGGCGCTCGCGCACTTTCCCGTCGACCTGCACGACGGCGGTCACCGACTCCTCGGTGAGCAGAGCCCGGTCGGCCCCGCGCCAGCCGTAGGCCGAGATCGTGGCCGGATACCCCAAACGCTCCCACATGTCTTCGGCCGTGTAGGGCGCGAAGAGGCTGAGGCCGAGCGCAACGGTCTCGACGGCCTCGCGCACGGCGGGGTCGGCGCCTCCCGGGCCCGAATCGACGGCCTTGCGGGTCACGTTGACGAGCTCCATGATGCGCGCGACGACCACGTTGAACTTGAACGCCTCGATGAGGCCTGGCGCCTCGGCCAGGAACCGGTGCGTGACCCGGCGCAGGGCGATGTCGCCGTCGCGCCAGTTGACCTCGGGGCGACTGGTGACGTCGCCGGCGAGTCGCCACGCGCGGGCCAAGAATTTCGATGATCCGGCCGGCGAGACGTCGGCCCAGTCGATGTCGTCTTCGGGAGGACCGGCGAACGCCATCGTGAGACGCACAGCGTCGACACCGTGCTCATCGAGCTGGTCGCTCAGCTGCACGATGTTGCCCTTCGACTTCGACATCGCCGAGCCGTCCATCAGCACCATGCCCTGGTTCAGCAGTGCACTGAAGGGCTCGGTGAACGAGACGAGGCCGAGGTCGAACAGCACCTTCGTGATGAAGCGCGCGTAGAGCAGGTGCAGGATGGCGTGCGTGACGCCGCCCACGTACTGGTCGACGGGCGCCCACTTGTCGACGTCTTTCGGGTCGAAGGCCTTCTCGCTGTCGTGCGGGTTGAGGAAGCGCAGGAAGTACCAGGAGCTGTCGACGAACGTGTCCATCGTGTCGGCGTCGCGGAGCGCCGGCGTGCCGTCGACCGGATTCGGAACGTTGACCCAGTCTTCGGCGGCGCCGAGGGGCGAGCTGCCGCGCGGCTTGAGGTCGAGGCCGGCGCTCGGCGGCAGCAGCACGGGCAGCTGATCCTCCGGAACGGGAATCTCTTCGCCGTTCTCGCCGTGGATGATCGGGATGGGCGTGCCCCAGTAGCGCTGGCGCGAGATCAGCCAGTCGCGCAGCCGGTAGTTCTTGGCCGGTCGCCCGGCACCCTGCTTCTGAAGGATCTCGATGGCCTTCTTGATCGCATTGACCTTGGACAGCCCATTCAGCGGGCCCGAGTTCATGAGCCGACCGTCGCCCGCGAGCGCGACACCGGTGACGGCGGGGTCGTAGCTGCCGAAGTTCGGATCATCCAACATCTCGTCGGTGATGATCGGGATGGCACCGGTCGCGGGAGCGGTGACGTCGACGACCATGCGGATCGGCAGGTCGAAGGCACGCGCGAAGTCGAGGTCGCGCTGGTCGTGCGCGGGAACGGCCATGACCGCGCCGGTTCCGTAGTCGGCCAGCACGTAGTCGGCCGCCCAGATGGGCATGCGCTCGCCGTTGACCGGGTTCACGGCGAAGCGCTCGAGGAAGACGCCCGTCTTCGGCCGGTCGGTGGCCTGGCGCTCGGTCTCGGTGCTCTTCTGCACGTCGGTCAGGTACTGCGTGAAGGCGGCCTGCACCTCGGGAGTCGACGCACCCGCGAGCTCGATCGCGAGGTCGGAGTCGGGGGCTACGACCATGAACGTCGCGCCGAACAGGGTGTCGGGGCGCGTCGTGAACACGGTGACGGGCTCGTCGCGGCCGTCGACGGCGAAGTCGACGTCGGCCCCGATCGAGCGGCCGATCCAGTTGCGCTGCATGCTCAGCACCTTCGACGGCCAGCTGCCCTCGAGCTGGTTCAGGTCGTCGAGCAGCCGGTCGGCGTAGTCGGTGATCTTGAAGTACCACTGGGTCAGCTTCTTCTTCACGACCACGGCGCCACTGCGCTCCGACGTGCCGTCGGGCAGGACCTGCTCGTTGGCGAGCACGGTCTGGTCTACCGGGTCCCAGTTGACCCAACTGGCCTTACGGTAGGCGAGACCCTTCTTGTACATCTGCAAGAACAGCCACTGGTTCCACTTGTAGTACTCGGGATCGCTCGTGTGCAGCACACGGTCCCAGTCGAACGAGGCGGCGTAGCGGCGCATGCTGCGCTTCTGCTGCTCGATATTGTCGTAGGTCCACTGGCGAGGGTCGAGGCCGCGCTTGATCGCTGCGTTCTCGGCGGGCAGTCCGAACGAGTCCCAGCCGATGGGGTGCAGCACGGTGAAGCCCTGCTGGCGCCAGTAGCGTGCGATCACGTCTCCGAGCGCGTAGGCCTCGGCGTGGCCCATGTGCAGGTCTCCCGACGGGTAGGGGAACATGTCGAGCACGTACTTGCGCGGGCGCTTGTCGCCGTCGAGGTCGGTCTTGAAGGGCTGAAGCTCGTCCCACCGAGGCAGCCACTTGTCTTGGATGGCGGTGAAGTCGTAGGTGCGCGCCGGATCGTTGCGGGGGTCGTACTGTTCGGCGCTCGTCGTTTCGATGGTCACGCGACTCTCAATTCTTGCTTGGGTTCGGCTGCGGGGGGCCACGATCGCCGCGATAGACATCCCGTGGATGCACGACATCTTCGGTGGCACAGGGGGCGCGACAGCAATCCATCGTACTAAACCTGTCGACGCGTATCGTTGAGCGCGTGGATGCGACCATCACGAGCGCCGACGGGATTCGCCGCTGCGGCTGGGCCCATTCGGCACCCGAGCTGCTGCCGCACCACGATGACGAGTGGGGCAGGCCGTTGCACGGCGACCAGCCGCTGTTCGAGAAGCTCTGCCTCGAGGGGTTTCAGGCCGGCCTGTCGTGGATCACGATCCTGCGCAAGAGGGACGCGTTCCGCGAGGCATTCACTGCGTTCGACATCGACAGGGTCGCCGGGTTCGACGACCGAGACGTCGAGCGGTTGCTGGCCGATGCGCGGATCGGGCGCAACCGCGCGAAGATCACCGCCGCGATCTCGAATGCCCGGGCCACCCAGCGCCTCGTCGAGAATGACCCGGGAGCCCTGGACGCCGTTCTCTGGGGCTTCGCACCCCCGCGCCGCACGGTCGCTCCCGGGTCGTACGCCAGCATTCCGGCCTCGACTCCCGGGTCGACGTCGGCGAGCGCCGCCTTGAAGAAGCTCGGCTTCCGGTTCGTCGGCCCGACGACGGTGTACGCGCTGATGCAGTTCGCGGGCCTCGTCAACGATCACTCTGCGGGATGCCACCTGGCGGCGGGCGAACCGGGCGCGCTCTGATCGTGCTGCGGGCTACAGGCCGAGCGCATCCAACAGCGGCGCGGCCTTGAGCCGGGTCTCCTCGACCTCCTCGTCGGGGATCGACAGTGCCGTTATGCCCCCACCCGTGCCGATGGATGCGCCGTCAGCCGTGAGTACGACGCTGCGGATGACCATGGCGAGGTCGAGTGCCCCGTCGAGCCCGAGGTAGCCGAACGCTCCGGCGTAGATTCCGCGCGGCCCGCCCTCGAGACGGTTCAGGATGCGCATGGCGCTGATCTTCGGCGCCCCCGTCATCGATCCCGCCGGAAAGAGTGCCGCGACGGCATCGAGCGAATCGGCGCCGTGCCCGAGCTGCGCGGTGACCGTGCTGACGAGCTGGTGCACAGAGCTGTAGCTCTCGACCTGGAGAAGACCGGTCACCTCGACCGAGCCGAGCCGGGCGACCCGGGAGAGGTCGTTGCGCATCAGGTCGACGATCATGAGATTCTCGGCGCGCTCCTTGTCGCTGGCGAGCATCTCGCGCTTCAGGCGTTCGTCGTCGTCGATACTCGCCCCCCGGGGCCGTGTGCCCTTGATCGGCCGGGTCTCGACGCCGCCGCCGGAATCGATGTGGAGAAACCGCTCGGGGCTGGCGCTGACGAGTGCCACATCTCCTATGCGCAGGTAGCCGCCGTGATGGCTCTCGTTCGACGCACGCACCCTGAGATAGAGGGTGAGCGGATCGGGTCGCACGTCTGCCCTGATCTCGTTGGTCAGGCACAGCTGGTAGGCGTCGCCTCGGCGGATCGACTCCTGGCACTCGCGCACGAGTCGCACATAGGCGGCGGGGTCATGCCGCCAGCGGGCCCGGGGCGCCGCATCGCCCGGGCGGATGCGGGAGGTTCCCGGAAGCGGGAACGGTTCGAGCGCCCGGCGCCGACCGAGACGGATGGTGTCGAGACGGATGGCGTCGAGGCGCCGCGAGGTGTTCTCGAGCCAGCCCGCGGCATCCGGTTCGCCATCGAGCGCGAGGAGCGTGACGATGCCCGCCGCGTGGTCGAACGCGATCGCGCGGGTGACCCATAGCAGGGCGGCGCCGGGTAGTGCGGTGGGTGCCGTCTCGACCCGGTGTTGTGCCGCTCCGAATTCGTAGGACAGCCAGCCCACCCAGCCCAGTGCGAACCCCGCAGACGGACCGTCGATGCCGCGGACGGCGTCGATGGCGACCCTCCCACGGCGGAGATGCTCGATCAGTTCGGGGAGGTCGGCCGGGCTCGCCACCGGATCGCCGGCTCCGAGGTAGCTCGTTCCCGTCGCGGCGTTGTGGCCGGAGTCGAGCCAGAAGGCGTTCGGCGCGCGGCCGTAGACCTCGGTGAACACCCGCTCGGGATCGACCCAGTGCTGCAGTGCTCTGGTGAGGACTCGGCGGGACACTGTAATAGCGTAGGCCGTGTGATCGCGCCCCGTTTCTTCACCTGGACGGGTCGGACGTTGGTCGAGACACCGGATGTTCCCCCTCACGACGGCGTGCGGGTGGCCGACAGCTGGCGGGTCGCCGACGGTGGCGTGCGCGCCCTGCGGCTGCACCGCGACAGGTTCCTCGGCGCCGTCGCGTCGCAGACCGCGATCGATCGAGACTCTGCCGAGCAGTTCTGGCAGGCGGCGGTCGCGGAGCTTCCCCGCACCGGCGACTGGTTTCCCCGTGTCGATGCGCTGCAGACCGGCGACGACACCATTCTCATGCTGCGCGTGCGATCCGCGCCGGCCCTCGGCGCAGCGGTGCGCGTCGCGTCCCTTGACGGCGGTGACCCGAGGACGGTCCCAGCGATCAAGGGTCCCGATCTCGAGCGGCTCGGCACGCTGAAAGGCGACGCGGCGCAAAACGATGTCGACGAGCCCGTGATCGTCTCGGCAGCGGGCCACGTCGTCGACGGCGCAACGAGCGCCGTGCTGTGGTGGCGAGGTGACCGGTTGCTCGCTCCGTCGGCCTCCCTGCGTCGCGTCGACAGCGTCACGGCGAAGTCCCTGCGGCTTGTGGCCGCGGCCACCGGCACCGAATCGGGCGAGGAGTTCGCCACGCCGGCAGACCTCGCAGGCTGCGAGGTCTGGGTGGTGAACGCCCTCCACGGCGTCCGCCTCGTCACCTCGTGGAGGAACGGCCCGCGGCTCGGTCGCACCCCGGGCAGGGCCGCCGCCTGGCAGCGCCGCCTCGATGCCCTCGTGCGTCCGCTTCCCTAGGTCGAGACCCGCCGCTCAGCCGAGGTGCAGACGACCCGTGATCAGTTCGGCCGGCACCGGCCGGTGGCTGATGACCACCACAGCCCGGCGGCCGTCGGGGTCTGCGGATGCGGCCAGCAGGTCGCGCAGCAGCGCGTCGGCCCGGTCGGCGTCGACGTTGGCCGTCGGTTCATCGAGCACGAGCACCGGAAAGTCGGCCAGAAGCGCTCGAGCCAGGGCGATGCGCTGAGCCTGCCCTCCCGAGACCAGCGATCCGCGTTCCCCGACCCGGGCATCCAGGCCGCCTCGTTGGTCGAGCCACTCGGCCAGGCCGACCCGCGCGAGCACGGCGACCAGCTCGTCGTCCGACGCGCCCTCCTGCGCGAAGAGCAGGTTCTGCCGAATCGACTCGTCGAAGAGGTACGGGGTCTGCTCACTGAGCCCGATGACCCGGCGCACCGTGGCGAGCGGCAGGCGGCGCACGTCGACGCCGCCGAGACGGTACGAGCCTCCGAACTCGAGGAAGCGCACGAGCACGTGGGCGAGTGTCGTCTTGCCCGACCCGCTGGCCCCGGTGACCAGAATCCGGTCTCCTGGCGAGACCGTCAGGTCGACGTTTCGAATCGCGGGCGATGCGGCGTGCGGCCAGGACGCCGATACACCACGGAGTTCGATCACCGCGTTCGCGGCATCGGCCGCGTGATCGTCGACTCCGGGCCTGTCAACCGCGGGCCTGTCGACGGCGGGCGTGTCGAGGGGAATCTCGGGCGGCACGACCTCGGGCACCACGGAGGCGATGCGTTCCGCGCTCGAGCGCACCTGGCGCAGGGCGGCGAGCGCAAGCGGCACGCTCGCGACCACCTCGAACACGGCGATCGGCACGAGCGCGACGACCGCGAGCACGGGCCCGTTGAAGCCGGGGGTGCCGAGCGCGGGGACGCCCGCCAGGAGTGCAGCGACGCTCGCGGCCCCGGCCAGAAGAGAGAAGACGCCCGTGGCGACGCCGGCGCCGGCCGCGCTCGCGAGCACGGCGCGCGTGAGCCGGTCATCGGCGCGACGGACTGCTGCGAGACGGGAGTCGATGGCGTCGAACGCGGTCAGCACGTCGAGGTTCACGACGGTGTCGAGCACCTCGTCGGCGAATGCGCCTCGGAGTGGGGCGATCGAGCGCTCTGACCGCGCCGCGATCAGGCTGGTGGCCGCCGTGCCGACGAGCGTGGCGAGCACGAGCGACACGAGGAGGGCGATGCCGGCCTGCGGGAGGAGGATCCAGACGGTCACGACACTCGTCGCGGCCACGGCTCCCGAGATCGCGAGGGGCTGCACCACGCGCAGGGGCAGGTTCTGCAGCTCGTCGACATCGGCCGTGAGGCGGGTCAGCAGGTCGCCGCGACGCGTCCCCGTGAGGCCGTCGGGCGCAATCGGAACGAGACGCTCGTAGACACCGACCCGAAGCGTCGCGAGTGTACGGAACGCGGCGTCGTGGCTGGCGAGACGCTCGGCGTAGCGGAATCCGGCCCGGCCGAGCGCGAAGGCCCGTACGCCGACGATCGCCATGTTGAGATAGAGGATCGGCGGCATCTCGGCCGCGCGCGTGATCAAAAAGGCTGAGGTGGCGATCAGGCCCACGGCGCACAGGGCGCTGACGAGTCCGAGCAGCGCCCCCGGGGCGAACCGCCTCGGGCTCGGCTGCGCCAGACGCAAAATCTCGATCGTGCGCATCAGGCCGCCAGCGCGGCCGGTTCGAGCGACAGGATGCCGTCGGCGGCCCGGGCGACCGCCTCGCGGTGCGTCACGATGAGAATGGCGATGCCCGTGCTCTCGACGAGGCCGCGGAGGCCCTCGACGAGCCGCGCCTCGGTCTCGTCGTCGAGCGCCGAAGACGGTTCGTCGAGCGCGAGCACAGAAGACCTCCGCTCTCCCGCGCGGTAGACCGCGCGTGCGATCGAGACGCGCTGCGCCTGCCCGCCCGACAGACCCGCCCCGGCGACCCCGAGCATCCGGTCGAGATCGATCTCATCTGCTGCCGCGACAGCCAACGCGTGTGCGGCGCGGGCGCGATCGGGCGCGCGGCTGCCGAGCGTCACGTTCTCGAGCACCGAACCGGCGAGGAGGCCGGGGCGCTGGCCGCACCAGGAGATCCAGTCGAGCCCCGTCTCACCTGGCTCGATCACCCGCCCGCCGAGCGCCGCGACTCCCGAGTGGTCGACGAATCCGAGCAGCGCGTCTACGAGCGTCGATTTGCCCACGCCCGACGGGCCCGTGATGGCGGTCACGGTGCCCGCGGCGAACTCCGCATCGATCGGGCCGATCACCGGCCCGCCGTCATAGTCGACGCCGAACCCCGAGAGCACGAGAGGCTGTGTCGGGCCGGGGTCTATCGCGTGCGCGGCGACCGGCCCGTCGTGTGCCGTCGAAGGCGCCTGAGAAGGCCCGGTCGGCGCGGCATCGAGGATGTCGAACACGTCGTCTGCCGCTGCGATGCCGTCTGCGGCCGCGTGAAACTGGGCGCCGACCTGTCGAAGCGGAAGGAAGGCCTCGGGCGCGAGCAGCAGCACGAACAGGCCGACGGAGAGGCCCAACGAACCGTCGATCAGCCGGATTCCCACCGACACGGCGACGACGGCGACCGCGAGGCTCGACACGAGTTCGAGCACGAACCCACTGAGGAACGAGACCCGAAGCACCGTCATGGTCTGCACCCGGTACTGCTCGGTGACACGGCGGATGCGCCCGGCCTGGCGCTCGGCGCGACCGAACAGCGTCAGCGTGGCGAGACCGCCCACGACGTCGAGGAAACTCGTCGACAGGCTGGTGAGCAGCTGCCACTGCTTCGTCTGCACCGCCCGGGTCGCCCAGCCGATGAGGATCATGAACACGGGGATGATCGGCAGGGTGAGGACGACCCCCAGGGCGCTGGGCCAGTCCTGCAGAAAGATGACCAGCACGATGACCGGCGTGGCGATGGCCGTGAGGATGAGCTGGGGTAGATAGCGGGAGAAGTAGGTGTCGAGGGCATCGAGGCCGGGGCCGGTGATCGTGGCCACCGAGGTCGCGTTGCGCCGGGCCATCCACCCCGGGCCGAGGTCGACTACGGCCCGCAGCACTCGGGAGCGCAGCTGGCTTTTCACGCGAGCCGCGCCGCGGGTGCTCGCGACCTCGGCGATCCAGAAAAGCAGGGCCCGAGCGGCCACGACCGCGGCGAGCGAGGCGATCGTCGGCGCCAGTTGAGAGAGGCCCTGTCCGTCGATCGCCCGCACGATCACCCGACTGAGAAACCACGCGAACGCGAGAACGCACGCGGTCTGGGCCAGGCCGATCAGAGCGCCGGCCGCCAGAAACGCCCGGGCCGCCCGGGCGTAGCCGAGCAGCCGAGGATCGAGGGGCTTCATGTCGATCAGTGTTCCGCCCGTGCGCTTTCGATGTGGGCACGGGTGACCCGTTTGCGGAACACCCAATAGGTCCAGCCCTGGTAGGCGAGGATCAACGGAAGCGAGACGAGGGCCACCCAGGTCATCACCTGGAGGGTGTAGGGCGATGACGACGCGTTCGCGATCGTGAGGCTGTTGGCCGGGTTGTTCGAGGCGGGCATCACGGCGGGGTACAGCGACAGGAACAGGCTGAGAACGGCGAACGCGACTGTCGCGGCCATCGATGCGAAAGCCCAGCCCTCGCGCCCTCGGGCATTGGCGAGCACCGCAACGATCAGCGTGAGCGCGGCAACGGCCGACAGCATGGCCGACCAGAAGGTGCCGTAGGCCAGGCTCGTCCACAGAAGAAAAGACGCGGCGACGACGATCGTCAGGATTCCCGACCTCGTCGCCAGCCTGCGGGCGCGCTCGCGCAACGCCCCGTCTGTCTTCAGCGAGACGAACACGGTGCCGTGGGTGAAGAAGAGAAGCAGCGTCGTGGCCCCGGCGAGCAGTGCGTAGGGGTTCAGCAGGTCGACGAACGTGCCCGTGTAGTTGAACCCGTCGTCGAGGGGCACACCGCGCACGATGTTGCCGAACGCGACGCCCCACAGCAGGGCGGGAACGGCCGAACCGATCACGATCATCCCGTCGAAGCGGCGCTTCCACGTCGCCTCGGGGCGCTGGTGCCGGTACTCGAATGACACGCCTCGCAGAATGAGCGAGAGCAGGATCATGAGCAGCGGCAGGTAGAAACCGGAGAACAGCGTCGCGTACCACTCGGGGAAGGCCGCGAACAGCGAGGCCCCGGCGACGATCAGCCAGGTCTCGTTCAGATCCCAGATCGGGCCGATGGTGTTGATGATGACGCGGCGGTCGACATCGTCTCTGCCGAGGAACGGGATCGACATGCCCACGCCGAAGTCGAAGCCGTCGAGCACGAAGTAGCCGATGAAGAGGAAGGCGATGATTCCGAACCAGAGAATCGTGAGGTCCATGATCAGTACACCGTGGTTTCCTGGCGCCGGACGCCGGTTTCGGGATGGGGATCGGGCAGCTCCTCCGGCCCCTTCTGGGCGGCCTTCTTGATGAGCCTGAACTCGACGACGGCGAGCGTGCCGTAGATGAGGGTGATGGCGACCAGTGAGATCAGCACCTCGACGCCGGTGACATTCGGCGAGACCCCGTCGGCCGTCTTGAGCAGGCCGAAGACGAGCCAGGGCTGCCGACCCATCTCGGTGAACACCCAGCCCATGATCATGGCGCCGAGCGAGAGGGGGAAGGTCCAGATGGCGGCCTTCCAGATCCAGCGGCCCCAGCGGCCCGCGAGCAGCCGGGCACCCCACGCGTTCTTGCGACGTGTGATGACGAGGCCCACGAAGGCCACGAGGATGTGCACCAGGCCGAGGCCGATCATCCAGCGGAACGCCCAGTAGGTGATCCAGATCGTCGGCGTGTAGTCGCCCGGACCGTAGAGCTGCACGTACTGCGCCTGCAGGTCGTTGATGCCCTCGACCGTGCCGTCGAACGTGTGCGTCGACAGGAACGACAGCAGGTACGGAACGCGGATGGAGAACAGCTCGCTGACGCCGTCGGGCGTGCCGAGGGTGAAGACCGAGAAGGATGCGTCGGCGCCCGTCGCCGTCGTGTAGAGCGCTTCGGCCGCGGCCATCTTCATCGGCTGGGTCTGAACCATGGCGAGGCCGAGCGAGTCTCCGGTGAAGACCGTCAGGACCCCGGCGACGATCATCATCCACAGCCCGAACTTCAGAGCGGGCCGCATGGTGTCGAGGTGCTGGTTGCGCGAAAGATGCCACGCGGCCACGGTGACGATGAGGCCGGCCGCAACCATGAAGCACGCGAAGATCGTGTGCGGGAACGCCGCGAGCGCCACCTTGTTGGTGAGCAGCGCCCAGATATCGGTGAGCTCGGCTCGACCCTTCGCCTCGTTGATGTCGTAGCCGACGGGGTTCTGCATGAACGCGTTGGCCGCGATGATGAAATAGGCCGAGAGGATGCTGCCGACCGCCGTGGCCCAGATGGTGGCCAGGTGCAGGCCCCGGGGCAGCTTGTCCCAGCCGAAGATCCACAGGCCGATGAACGTGGCCTCGAAGAAGAACGCGAGGAGGCCTTCCATGGCGAGGGGGGCGCCGAACACGTCTCCGACGAACCGCGAATAGTCTGACCAGTTCATGCCGAACTGGAACTCCTGCACGATTCCCGTGACGACTCCCATGGCGAAGTTGATGAGAAAGAGTTTTCCGAAGAACTTCGTGAGCTGCAGGTACTTGTCTCTGTTCGTGCGCACCCACGCGGTCTGGAACAGTGCCACGGTGAGCGCCATACCGATCGTGATGGGTACGAAGAGAAAGTGGTAGACGGTGGTGAGGCCGAACTGCCACCGTGACAGAAGCAGTGGATCGAGCCACTCGTTCATGGAGGATTCTCCTTCGGAAGTAGACTTCTACACGACGTAGAAATTCTTCTTCTACAGAGCGTAGAACATTCGCTAACGAAAAGGTAGTCTGGAACGCATGATCACTCTCGGCGTACTCGAGCGTTCGGTGATGAACGCCCTGTGGGAGTCTCCCGACGGCCTCTCCGCCCCCGAACTCGGCGAACGACTGGTCAGAGCAGAGGCCCCCGCCAAGCGACGCGAGCTCGCGACGACCACGCTGCTGACCGTGCTCTCCCGCCTCGAGAGCAAGGGCTTCGTGTCGCGCAGCCGCGCCACACGACCGCACCGCTACCATGCGGTCAACTCGCGGTCGGAGCACACGGCCGAACTCATGCACGAGGTGCTTCAGCTGGCACCCGATCGAGACGATGCCCTCGCCCGATTCGTGGGTGGCGTGTCTCCCACCGAGGCCGAAACCCTTCGCCGACTGCTCGCATCCCGCGGCACCGGCAACTGACGATGACCGGAGCCTGGGTAGGGCTCGCGGTCCTCGCCCTCGCACTGGCGTGGCCCGTTCCGATCGCCCTGTCGAAGGCCGCCTGGCCCGCCCGCGCGCCCGGCACCGCACTGGCCCTGTGGCAGGCGATCGCCCTCTCGGGTGGCCTGTCCATGATCGGAGCGCTGCTGGCGTTCGGCCTCACAGCCTTCGAGAACGACGTCGGGCAGGCCTGTGCGCTCCTGTTCGGCCACCTGGTCGACGGCCCTCTGCCGCCCCAGGCGGGAGCGCTTCAGATCG
>NZ_CAXVWM010000176.1:0-10447 GCF_964263775.1 Agreia sp.
GACGACCTGCGCAAGAACTGGCAGGAAGACCAGCGTTGGACGCCGAACATGGACGACGCCGAGCGCGAGCGCCTGTACCGCAATTGGAAGAAGGCCGTCACGAAGACCCTCGACTGGGTCGACGAAGACACTCAGTGAGTCAGTGACGCGTGGCTTCGGCCCACGCGTCGAGGGTGGCCGTCGCCGCACCGGAATCGATCGTCCGGGCAGCGACGGCCATCTTTTCGTGCAGGCGCTCGATGATCGGTCGACGACCCTGTTCCGCGTCCGTCGCAAGCTCGAAGGCGACGAGGCCCGCCGCGGCGTTGAGCAGCACGATGTCCCGAACCGGGCCGGACTCCCCCCGCAGCACCCGGCGGGCGATTTCGGCGTTGTGCTGGGCGTCGCCCCCGAGCAGCTCGGAGATGTGAGCTCGTGGGATGCCGAGGTCGCGGGGATCGAGATCGTGCTCCACCACGGCCCCGAGGGATACCTCCCAGATGTGGCTGTGGCCGGTCGTCGTCAACTCGTCGAGGCCATCGTCACCCCGGAAGACGAGTGCTGTGGCGCCTCGGGTCTGGAACACGCCGACGAAGATCGGCACGCGATCGAGCTGGGCCACCCCCACAGCGGATGCCTCGGGCCGAGCAGGGTTGCACAGGGGGCCGAGATAGTTGAAGACGGTGGGCACCCCCAATTCGCGCCGCACGGTACCCACATTGCCGAACCCCGGATGGAATTTCGCGGCGAAGGCGAACGTGATTCCCGCCTCGTCGAGAACCTGCGCGGTGCGTACGTTGGAGATGTCGAGGTCGATGCCCAGCGCCTGCAGAACATCGGAGGAGCCGGACTTCGAGCTGGCGGCCCGGTTTCCGTGCTTCACGACCGGCACACCCGCGGCCGCGGCGACGATCGAAGCCATGGTCGAGACATTCACCGTGCCGTGCCTGTCGCCGCCCGTGCCGACGATGTCGAGGGCCAGCGGATCGACATCGAGGCTGATCGCGTGCTCGAGCACCGCATCCCGGAAGCCGACGATCTCGTCGACCGTCTCGCCTTTCGCCCGCAACGCGATCAGGAACGCGGCAAGCTGGGCATCGGATGCCTGACCCGCCATGATCTGGTCCATCGCCCACGACGAGTCCGACACCGAGAGATCGTCTCGAGCGAGAAGAGTAGAAAGGATCTCGGACCAGGACTGGGAATATGCCATAGCCCGATTGTAGAGACCGAGGGCCTGCAGGGCCGGTGTCAATGGGCCGTGCCAGTCACACCCGAATGCGAAAATCCTGTGCCGATTTCGGACATAATGGAGAAGTGACGAGCAGCTCCCTGACCCAGACTTCGAGTGCCCCGCTGATCCAACGACCGAACGTCGTGGCAGTGGGCACAATCGTGTGGCTCGGAAGCGAGGTGATGTTCTTCGCCGGGCTTTTCGCAATCTACTTCACGCTCCGCAGCACGTCCGGTCCGCTGTGGGAGAGCGAGTCGAGCGTTCTCAACGTGCCGTTCTCCCTCGTGAACACCCTCATCCTCGTCGCGAGCTCGTTCACCTGCCAGGCCGGCGTGTTCGCCGCCGAGCGCCTGCAGGCCAGGGCCACCGGCTGGAAGCCGACCCAATGGGGTACGACCGAATGGTTCTTCCTCACCTATCTACTGGGCGCGATCTTCGTCTCCGGCCAGATCTTCGAGTACGCCACCCTCGTCTCCGAGGGAATCTCGATCAGCTCCAGTGCCTACGGTTCCGCGTTCTATCTCACCACCGGCTTCCACGGCCTGCACGTCACCGGCGGACTCATCGCCTTCCTGCTCGTGATCGGCCGCATCTTCGCCGTCAAGAACATGGGGCACCGCGAGGCCACCAGCGCAATCGTCGTGTCGTACTACTGGCACTTCGTCGACGTGGTGTGGATCGGCCTGTTCCTCGTCATCTACGTGCTGAAATAAATCAATCGGTTTTCATCCCGACACCGGTCGAATCAAGAGAGTTGTGAAAAGAGTGAAGAGAATGGCCCGAAAAGGCAGCACGGCCAACAGGCGTCATCCCCTGGCGACTGTTGCCTTGATCGCAATCGGACTCCTGTTCACCGGTGGTGGATATGCGCTCTTCAGCAGCACGGCGACGGCCGAGACCTCCAGCGCGTCCCAGACCACGATCGACGAGGGCAAGAAGCTCTTCGCCGCCAACTGCGCCAGCTGCCACGGACTCGACCTGCAGGGCACGGGCGAGGGGCCCAGCCTCCTCGGGGTCGGTGCCGCATCCGTCGACTTCCAGGTCGGAACCGGTCGTATGCCCATGGCCATGCAGGGTCCGCAGGCGATGGAGAAGACTCCCCAGTTCACTGCCGAAGACACCGAGGCGCTCTCCGCCTACGTCGCGTCCCTGTCACCCGGTCCGTCCGTGCCCGACGAGAGCCTGCTCGACGGCGATGGCGATGCCACCAATGGCGCCGAGCTCTTCCGAATCAACTGCGCCATGTGCCACAACGTCGCCGGCGCCGGTGGAGCCCTCACCGAGGGCAAGTTCGCCCCGGCACTCACCGGTGTCGCGGCCGTGCACATCTATGAGGCCATGGTCACGGGCCCCCAGAACATGCCGGTCTTCAACGACAAGAACCTCTCCCCCGAAGACAAGCGCGATGTCATCACGTACCTCAAATACCTCGAGAAGAACCCGTCGCCGGGTGGGTACGAACTCGGCAGCCTCGGCCCGGTGGCCGAGGGACTCTTCGTCTGGATCTTCGGCCTGGGTGCCATCGTCGCCCTGACCGTGTGGCTCACGGCGAAGTCGAACTAGACCAGCGGCATACCGCGCCCCTTCTTCACCGAGGCGAGGAAAGCCCGTCAGGGACATCCTCGAAGAAAAGCTCGAAAGGCAATCACATGGCACATGACGATCTGAGCGGAAAAGACATCACCGCTGTGTCGTCGACTGGCGTCACACACGAGACGGCGGCTCCGGGTACGGCCGTCATCCCATCTGAGACGTTCGAGAACCCCGGCCTCCCGGCTCACCGTGCGCGGGTGACCGACACCGATCCCCAGGCCGAGAAGAAGGCCGAACGCCAGGTCTACACGTTCTTCTATCTGTCCATCGTCGGCAGCATCTTCGCCATCGCCTCCTACATGGCCTTCCCGATCGAAGACGGAGACACAGGCGCCCTCCGACTGCACACGATGATGCTCGGCATCGGCATCGTCCTCGCCCTCTTCGGACTCGGACTCGGTGCCGTGCACTGGTCGAAGACCCTCATGGCCAACCACGAGGGAATCGACCAGCGTCACCCGGTTCAGGGCAGCGACGAGACCCGAGCCCGCGCCGTCGAGATCTTCAAGCAGGCCAATGACGAGTCCGGATTCGGTCGGCGCACCCTCGTTCGAAATACGCTTCTGGGCGCGCTCGTTGCGTTTCCTCTCCCCGCGGTCATTCTGTTCCGTGGATGGGGACCCCAGGACGAAGACCCCGTCGCGCTGCTCTCGCACACCATGTGGGAGAAAGGTGCCCGCCTGACCCTCGACCCGTCCGGTCTGCCGATCAAGGCATCCGACGTCACTCTCGGGTCCGCGTTCCACGTGATCCCCGAAGGACTCAACGAGTCCGAGAATCGCCTCGAAGAAAAGGCCAAGGCGTCGGTTCTTCTGATGCGCCTCGACCCCGCCAAGCTCAAGGAGAGCCCGGAACGCACCGGGTGGTCTTATGACGGCATCGTCGCGTACTCCAAGATCTGCACGCATGTGGGCTGCCCCGTGGCCCTGTACGAACAGCAGACGCATCACCTGCTCTGCCCCTGCCACCAGTCGACCTTCGACGTCACAGAAGAGTGCAAAGTCATCTTCGGGCCGGCGAAGCGCGCACTGCCGCAGCTGCCGATCGCCGTCGATGGCGAAGGCTACCTGATCGCCCAGAGCGATTTTCACGAACCCGTCGGCCCGAGCTTCTGGGAGCGATCTACATCATGACCACAGTCACCACGCCTGAGACGGCACCCGCCCCCGCCCCGACGCAGACGTCGTCGCCGCGAAGCAGCACGAGCCGCTTCACCGAGGCCGCCGCCAACTACGTCGACGAGCGCACGAGCATCTCGGGCGTCGTGAAGGAGTTCGGCCGAAAGATCTTTCCCGACCACTGGTCGTTCATGCTCGGCGAAGTCGCTCTCTACAGCTTCGTCGTCATCCTGCTCACGGGAACGTTCCTCACGTTTTTCTTCCAGGCATCCATGGCCGAGGTCGTGTACAACGGGTCTTACGTGCCGCTCAAGGGCATCGAGATGTCCACGGCCATGTCGTCGACATTGAACATCTCATTCGACGTACGCGGTGGTCTACTCATCCGCCAGATTCACCACTGGGCCGCCCTGACCTTCATCGCAGCCATAGGCATCCACATGCTGCGTATCTACTTCACCGGTGCGTTCCGCAAGCCTCGTGAACTGAACTGGGTCATCGGATTCATCCTCTTCATCCTGGCGCTGGCCGAAGGATTCACCGGCTACTCCCTGCCCGACGACCTGCTCTCCGGCAACGGCCTCCGCATCATCGACGGTCTCATCAAGGGCCTCCCCGTAGTAGGAACGTGGATCTCGTTCCTTCTCTTCGGCGGTGAGTTCCCCGGAACCGACATCGTCGGTCGGCTCTATTCGCTGCACATCCTTCTCTTGCCCGCGATCCTCGCGGTCATGCTGGCACTCCACCTCGTCTTCGTCGTCGTGCACAAGCACACCCAGTGGTCAGGACCGGGCCAGACCAAGGACAACGTCGTCGGCTCCCCCATCCTGCCGATGTTCGCTGCCAAGGCCGGCGGATTTTTCTTCATCGTGTTCGGTGTCATCGCTCTCATGGGAACGTTCTTCACGATCAACCCCATCTGGAACTACGGACCCTACGACCCGTCGCCCGTGTCTGCCGGCACGCAGCCCGACTGGTATATCGGCTTCGCCGACGGCGCCCTGCGTCTGATGCCGCCGGGACTCGAGTTCGAGCTCTGGAACCGCACGTTCTCGTTCAACATCATCATCCCCGTGCTCATCCTGACTGGCTTCATCGTCGCGGTGCTGGTCTATCCCTTCATCGAAGCCTGGATCACGGGAGACAAGCGCGAGCACCACCTGCTCGACCGTCCCCGCAATGCTCCGACCCGCACCGCCATCGGTGTCGCTGGCGTGCTGTTCTACGCAGCACTCTGGGGCGCCGCGAGCTCCGACATCATCGCCACGCATTTCCAGCTGTCGATCGAAGGCGTCATTCACGTCAACCAGGTGCTGCTCATCCTCGGCCCGATCATCGGCTACCTGGTCACCAAGCGCGTGTGCCTCGCCCTGCAGAAGAAAGACCGCGAGATCGCACTCCACGGCTTCGAGTCCGGGCGCATCGTTCGACTGCCGGGCGGGGAATACATCGAGGTGCACCAGCCCGTCGACGAGTACGAGCGGTGGAAGCTCATCGATTTCAACGACTACCAGCCGCTGATGATCCGCCCGAACTCGCGAGGCGAGATCACCCCCGTCCAGCGGTTCCGCGCCGGTCTATCGCGTTGGTTCTTCGAAGACAGGATCGCTCCCGTCAGTCCGAAAGAGCTCGAGCGCGGCAGCGGGCACCACTAGCCCAAGGCGCCTGACGCGTCACTCCGATCCGTCGGACGGCCCCGCGAGGGACTGTTCGGCGGATCTCTGTCGTGCCCCCCCGCCCGGCCGCTCGCGATGGACTCGCCCCGCCATATTCAGCCAGTCGAGGTCACAGTGGACCGCCCCCCCGGCGACAGCGGCCGCGTAGCCGAGGCGCACGGGGGGATACGACTGGCCTGCGGAAACGGCCGCGTGCGAGAGACAGCAAGAAAGGCCCGCCTCGAATGAACGAGACGGGCCCTGGAAGCGTGTACGCGACGAACTAGCGGGCGAAGTACCCACGGTAGTACTCGTAGACCCAACCGATGATGGCGACGAGTACGCACGCGACACCGATGAAGGTGATCCACGTTCCGACGGCGAAG
Organism: Agreia sp.; assembly: GCF_964263775.1. Taxonomy (NCBI): domain Bacteria; kingdom Bacillati; phylum Actinomycetota; class Actinomycetes; order Micrococcales; family Microbacteriaceae; genus Agreia; species Agreia sp. The sequence goes on from NZ_CAXVWM010000176.1 coordinate 5,966, forward strand.
CCGAGGAGCATCAGCGACGCCGACCCGGCCAGGATCACGGGCCACCAGCTCCACGGGCTGTAGAAGCCCATCTCGGGGTCCCCGTCGTCGATGTCGGAGTCGAGGCGATCCTCAGGGAGGTCTCCTCCCTGCGCGCTGAAGACTCGGCCCAGGTAGAAGGCGAGAAACGCGCCAAGTACACCCGCGAGGCCGATACCGAGGGCGCCAACCCACTCGACCTCACCCGTGTCGATGATGCTCCAGAAGATGTATACCCCTGAGAGCAGGAGACAGAAGACCGCGAGGATCCAGAAAAGATTCTTATTGGCTCTCATGGGTTACTTCACCTTCTCGGATGCCGTGTCGTACGTGGGGGCGTCTGGGGCGTCTTTGGCCGGCCCCACGCCGAACGGGATGCCCGCCTCGGGGTGATTGAGGTCGAAGGCCGGAGACTCGCTGCGGATACGCGGAATCGACGTGAAGTTGTGCCTCGGCGGCGGACATGACGTGGCCCACTCCAGTGAGCGCGAGTAGCCCCACGGGTCGTTGACCGTGACCTTGGGGGCTCGACGGGCCGTGATGTAGACGTTCAGGAAAAACGGCACCAGTGAGGCGGCCAGCAGAAACGCACCGACCGTCGACACCTGGTTCATCGACGTGAAGCCGTCTTCGGGCGAGTAGGTCGCGTACCGGCGGGGCATGCCGACGACGCCCAGCCAGTGCTGGATCAGGAAAGTGGTGTGGAAGCCGATGAAGAGCATCCAGAAGTGCCATTTGCCCAACGTCTCATTCAGCATCTTGCCGGTCCACTTGGGCCACCAGAAGTAGAACCCGCTGAACATCGCGAAGACGACGGTGCCGAAGACGACGTAGTGGAAATGGGCGACCACGAAGTAGGAGTCCGACACGTGGAAGTCGAGCGGAGGGGAAGCCAGGATGACACCGGTGAGTCCACCGAACGTGAACGTGATGAGAAAGCCGATCGCCCAGAGCATGGGCGTCTCGAACGTGACCGAACCGCGCCACATCGTGCCGATCCAGTTGAATATCTTCACTCCGGTCGGAACGGCGATGAGCATCGTCATCAGCGCGAAGAAGGGAAGAAGCACAGAACCGGTGACGTACATGTGGTGAGCCCACACTGTGACCGAGAGAGCCGCGATCGAAATCGTTGCATAGACGAGCGTCTTGTACCCGAAGATCGGTTTGCGGCTGAACACCGGCAGCACTTCGGAGATGATGCCGAAGAACGGCAGGGCGATGATGTAGACCTCGGGGTGGCCGAAGAACCAGAAGAGATGCTGCCACAGAAGCACGCCGCCATTGGCCGCGTCATAGACGTGCGCCCCGAGAATCCTGTCGGCACCGAGGGCGAAGAGCGCCGCGGCCAGCACCGGGAACGCCATCAGCACGAGGATCGACGTCACGAGGATGTTCCAGGTGAAGATCGGCATGCGGAACATCGTCATGCCGGGAGCGCGCATGGTGATGATCGTCGTGATGAAGTTGACCGCTCCGAGAATGGTTCCGAATCCGGAGATTCCCAGACCGATCACCCAGAGGTTTCCGCCATCACCGGGCGTGAACGTCTCGCTCGAGAGAGGGGCGTAGGCGAACCAGCCGAAAGATGCAGCGCCCTGGGGTGTCAGGAACCCGGCCACGGCGATGAGGCTGCCGAAGCTGTAGAGCCAGTAGGCGAACGCGTTCAGCCGCGGGAATGCGACATCGGGTGCCCCGATCTGGAGAGGCATGAGCACGTTGGCGAACCCCGCGAAGAGCGGCGTCGCGAACATCAGGAGCATGATCGTGCCATGCATCGTGAAGAGCTGGTTGTATTGGTCTTTCGTCTGAAGGATCTCGAGACCGGGTTCGAAAAGCTGGGCGCGGATGACCAGCGCCATCACTCCGCCGAGACAGAAATAGATGAACGAGGAGATCAGGTACATGTACCCGATGGTCTTGTGGTCGGTGGAGGTGATCCACTTCACCAGGACGTTGCCTTTACGCTCGGCGCTCGTGGACTGTCCGTCGGTGAGCGCCTGACCCGTGGTCGGTGCTACGGCTGTGGTCGTCATCGTTACGTTCCCCTACTCCGCTACCCGGGGCGACGTCGTGCCGGGGAGGTTCTGATTTCTGTCGTACTCGTGCCCGAGCTGGCCCTCGAAGCCGGCGTCGCGCAACGACTGGATGTACGTGTCGTACTCGTCTTGCGAAACGACCTTGACGTTGAAGAGCATGAGCGAGTGATATTCGCCGCAGAGTTCCGCGCACTTGCCGCTGTAAGTTCCTTCGCGTTCCGGCGTGACATACATGTAGTTCGTCTTGCCGGGGATCATGTCTTTCTTGTAGAGGAAGTCGATGACCCAGAACGAGTGGATGACGTCTCGAGCCTCGAGCTGGATTTCGACCTTGGCCCCGACAGGAAGATAGAGCGTGGGGATCTCGGACTCGACAAGACTTCCATTTGCGTCGTCGGGGTCGGGCTGGCCTTGGATTCCGGCGGAGTAGACGTCTTCGTCGACGTAATTGAAGTCCCAGGCCCACTGCTTTCCGTAGACCGCGATCGTGACGTCGGGATCGTCGTACTTGGCCTCGATGGCCGACTGGTCACGGGCGGTGAATGCGAAGAATCCCAGCACCAGGATCAGCGGAACGACGGTGTAGAAGATCTCGATCGGCATGTTGTACCGCAGTTGCGCGGGCAGCCCGGTCTGTCCGCGGCGACGGCGGTAGACGATCACGGCCCACAGGGTGAGGCCCCAGGTGATGACTCCGACGATGAGGAGCACGATCCACGACGTGACCCAGAGACCGATCACTCGATCGACGTTGTTCGTCGTTCCGGGTTCGGTGGGCAGCCATCCCTGCAGCTGCTGTTGGGTGCAGCCGGCGAGGAGGAATGCGAGGGTGGCAGCAATGGGAATTGCGGCCCAGCGGAGACGTCGAGAGCGCACCAGTGACCTTTCGGAAGACTGTGGAAAGAACTACCCACAAGTGTAGAGAACCGAGGCCTAGCCTACTCGACATCACACGCCCGCCTGAATCCACGAAGGGAGCCGCTTGACAGCGACTCCCCGGTGGAACAGCGGAATATCAGGCCCGATGGAGCCCTGGGATTTAGTGGAACGAATCGCCGCAGGCGCAGCTTCCGCCGGCGTTGGGATTGTCGATGGTGAAGCCCTGCTTCTGGATGGTGTCCTCGAAGTCGATGGTGGCCCCGTCGAGGTAGGGCACGCTCATCTCGTCGACGATGACCTCGACGCCGCTGTAGTCGACGACTGCATCGCCGTCGAGCTGACGCTCATCGAAGTACAGCTGGTAGATGAGACCGGAGCAGCCGCCGGGCTGCACCGCGACGCGCAGGCGGAGGTCTTCGCGACCTTCCTGCACGAGGAGGCTGCGCACCTTCTCGGCGGCGGCGTCGGTTACGCCCACGCGGTGGCTGGGGGCCTCGGTCTGGGTCACAGTGGTATCGCTCATGGCTGCTCCTTGGAATTTCGGGAAAGCACGTGCGACGCCGTGTGCGGGTGAGCCGCTCACGAGCGTCGTTAGTTGTCAGTCTAAGCATCCAAACCCTGCGTGTGCGCATTTCATTCCGCGAGCCCGGCGAGAGTTCGCTCGTTCAGGCGGGCGAGGAGAAGAGCTTCGCTCAGGATCGCCCGCTTCAGGACTCCCAGGTGCTGCGATTCGTTGGGGCTGTGCGCGCGGGTGTCCGGGTCCTCCACACCGGTCACGAGGATCTGGGCCGCGGGAAAGGCGCGGGCGAGTTCCGAGATGAACGGGATGGATCCGCCGACTCCGGTGTCGACCGGGTCGACGCCCCATCCGTCTTTCATGGCGGCCTTGGCCTCGCGCACGGCCCACCCGGTGGTGTCGACCAGAAATGCATCGCCGAGGTCGACGTCGCTGATCTCGATGGTGGCGCCGAAGGGCGCACGAGCCCGAAGGTGCTTCTCGATGGCGGCGAACGCGTCGCCGGCATTCTGCCCGGGCGCGATGCGCGTGCTCACCCGCGCGGCGACCTGGGGCAGAAGGGTGTTCGATGCGTTGGCGACGGAGGGCGCATCGATTCCGGTGACGGTGATAGCCGGCTGGAACCAGAGGCGCGACAGGATGGTGCCGTGCCCGACGCTCGTCACTCCCCCGAGGAACCCCGCATCGTGGGCCAGCTGGCTCTCGGGATAGTCCGGGGTCTGTCCCTCGGTGCCGACGAGCCCCTCGACCGCGACCGATCCGTCGTCACCATGCAGCGACGCGAGGAGTCGGACCGCCGCGAGCATCGCATCCGGTGCCGCGCCGCCGAACATGCCCGAGTGCGACGCGTGCTCGAGCGTGCGAACAGTGAGCTTGAAGGTGACGTTGCCGCGGAGCCCGACGGTGAGCCCGGGGACGGTCGTCGAGGGGTTGTCGGCGTCGGCGACGATGATCAGGTCGGCCGCGAGTTCGTCGCGGTAGGCCTCCAGCAACTCCATGATGTGCGGTGAGCCCGATTCCTCCTCACCC
>NZ_CAXVWM010000177.1:0-9787 GCF_964263775.1 Agreia sp.
TGGCCCCCCTCGACCGAGGTCGTCAGCTGCGACAGCATCGGCGAGTCGGTGAGCGACGCGGGGTCCGCTGCGGCGGGGAATTCGACGACCGTGTCCCATCCCGTTCCCGTGACGGTCGGCTCGGGGTGGGTGCCCCCATCCGGAAGCGCGCTGCCGTCGGCGGGAGCGTCGTCACGATTCGGGATCGTGTTCTCAGTGACCTCGGTGCCGGACGGGGGAGTGAAGTCGAAGAGGTCGGCCGACGGTGTGTCGAGGGAGACGGAGCTGAATGCGACGTGGATGGCTGGGTCGGAGGAGCCCTGGGCGAAGACGTCGATGCGCAGGGGGAGTCCGGTCTCGGCATCGACCGCGATCTCGACCGACGAGACGAGCGTGCTCGCGCTGTCGGGAGTGAGGATGAGGTCGTAGGCGGAGCGTCCGGCGACCGTTACCGGGTCGCCGATGGTCACGTCGGTGCTGGGGTCGACGCCGTCGAGGAAGCGGGTGGCGAGTTCGGCAGGGGTGAGCGATTCTGCGGTCGTATCGGGCGATGCGGATGCGCCGGCCGGCAGGGTTGAATGCACGGCCGAGGAGTCGCTCGAGTCGTAGAGCCACAGGTCGTCGCCGTTGCGGATAGCGTCGCGCTCGGCCAGATCGTCGAGGATCTGCACGCGGCTTTGCTCGGGCCCGTCGACGAAGACCCGCAGCGTGTGCGAGGCGGTGAGAAGCTCGAGGGCAGAGGAGAACTCGTCGCCGTCGGAGGCTCCGGATCCTGTGGGGCCTGCCAGGCCCGACACGTCGGGCAAGCCGAGGTCGGAGGACTGCTCGATCGTGCCCGAGAAGGTGTCGACCGTGCTCGACGCTGCGAGTTCGAGAACCTGCTGCGGCGTCTTCTCAGCCGGATCGGCGGACGCACTGGTTGCGAAAACGCCGCCCAGAACGAGGGCGCCGACGACGACGGGTGCGGCAGCGGAGGGGATCCAACGGTTCCACGTGCGAGACATGAACGGCCAACTTTCGACAGAAACGTACGCCGTAGTCGAGCACCGCGACGCGTGAACCCGACGCTACGCCCGAAGTCCGTGAATATGCTCAGTTTCGAGTTCTGTTGTCGGGTGGGCCTCGTTTGTGCGTGTTCGCCACCGGGCGAAAGTCAGGCTAATATAGACAAGTTGTCTTCGCGGACAACAAAGCCACGGGCTGTGGCGCAGCTTGGTAGCGCACTTGACTGGGGGTCAAGGGGTCGCAGGTTCAAATCCTGTCAGCCCGACAGAAAAATCCTGATGATAAGCAAATTTCATCAGGGTTTTGTTGTTTCCGGCGCCGGATGGCGGTTCTTGGTGGGCTACATATCATCGGTGTATCGAAAACCGGATACGTGCTGGCAACATCACGCTCCCTTGACTAGGAGGCATGAGCTACAGCGCACCAGCACGAGCAGCGGCCCGTCACACTCGGTCGCTGATGTCCGAATCTTCGCCCTCAGCAGCGACGCGTGGAGTCACCTTTTATGGATGCGGCCAGGACGAGGCCGCCTTATTGCTGGAGCTGGCACCGCGCTTTAACGTCCTGCCGACGATTGTCGGGGCCGCGGTATCCGAAGCCAATGTCGAACTGGCAATCGGAAACCGATGCATCAGCATCGGCCACAAGACACCTGTCACGCATCGCCTGCTGCTCGCGCTCAGCAGGGCCGGCGTCGAGTACATCTCCACGAGGAGTATTGGTTCCAACCATCTCGATTCGAACTACGCGGCGAGCGTCGGCATCGCCGTGGGCACCGTGGCCTATTCGCCCGACAGCGTGGCCGACTACACGGTGATGTTGATGTTGATGTCCGTGCGCCATGCGAAGTCCCTCATCCGCCGTATCGACGTGCACGACTACCGGCTGAGCGATCAACGCGGTCGAGAGCTGCGTGACTTGACTGTCGGGGTGGTGGGAACTGGACGCATCGGAGCCGCCGTCATCGACCGGCTGAAGGGGTTCGGCTGTCGCATCCTGGCCCATGACGGCCGTGCAAAGACTTCCGCCGATTATGTTCCGCTGAACGAGCTGCTGAGGCACAGCGACATCGTGACGCTCCATACCCCGTTGACCGCAGACACCCACCATCTTCTCGACGGCCGACGAATCGGGCAGATGAAGTACGGCGCGTTTATCGTCAACACCGGCCGCGGGCCGCTTCTCGATACCGAAGCACTCCTGGCGGCGCTGGAGAGCGGCAGGTTGGGCGGCGCCGCGTTGGACGTCCTCGAAGGAGAAGAAGGCATCTTCTACACCGACCGACGAGACAAGCCCATCGGAAGCAAGTCGCTATTACGACTGCAGAGCCTGCCGAATGTGCTTATCAGCCCACACACCGCGTACTACACAGACCACGCGCTGAGCGACACCATCGAAAACAGTCTCCTCAACTGCCTGAACTTCGAAAGCGAGAAACAGCATGGATAGATTGAGAATCGGCATCGTGTTCGGGGGATCATCCGAAGAACACCCTGTCTCCGTGAAGTCGGCGCGAGAGGTCGCGAAGAATCTCGACAGCGAGAAGTACGAGCCGTACTGGATCGGCATTAGGACCAGCGGTGTGTGGATGCTCTGCGACAGCCCCGAGCCGGGGTGGGATCACGACGCTCGTCGCACGGTCGTGCTGTCACCCGACAGAAGCGCCCACGGCCTGCTGATCGTGGACGACGAGCGTGTCTCAAGCATCCGGCTGGACGTAGTGCTTCCCCTCCTGCACGGCAAGCTCGGCGAGGACGGCGCCATGCAAGGCCTGTTGGAGCTTTCCGGTGTCCCCTATGTCGGCTGCGATGTCCAGAGCTCTGCCGTGTGCATGGACAAATCCTTGGCCTACGTCGTTGCCAGAAGCGCGGGAATCGCCACGCCGAACTTCTGGGTCGTCGCAGCGAACGAGGACGTTGATTCTGGCCAGTTCACTTATCCCGTTTTTGTGAAGCCGGCCCGCTCGGGTTCGTCGTTCGGTGTCAGCAAAGTCACCAGACAAGACGAGTTGCCGAGTGCGTTGGAGACCGCTGGACAATATGACTCGAAGGTGCTGATCGAGGAAGCGGTGGATGGCAGGGAGGTCGGATGCGCCATCTTGGGCAGCGATCCAGACCTGATCGCAGGTGAGGTGGATCGGGTCGCCCTGTCTCATGGCTTCTTCAGAATTCACCAAGAGGACTCACCCGAGACCGGCTCGGAGAACTCGCTCTTCATCGTTCCCGCCGACATCCCTGAGGAATCCCGCAGGCTCGTCCAAGATAACGCCAAGACCATCTACCGCGCCCTGGGCTGCAGGGGACTCGCCCGCGTCGATATGTTCCTCACGGCTGAAGGGCAGGTGGTCCTCAACGAGGTCAACACGATGCCCGGTCTCACTTCGTACAGCCGCTATCCCAGGATGATGAAGGCAGCAGGGCTGTCATTGTCCGAGGTCATCGACCGACTCGTGTCGCTGGCGCTGCACGGGGTGAAGCGATGAACGACGACTTCGTGTTCGTAGACGAGCTGTTGCCCGGTGTGCGCTGGGATGCCAAGTATGCGACCTGGGACAACTTCACAGGTAAGCCCGTGGATGGATATCTGTCCAACCGGATCGTCGGCACGACGGCTCTGTGCGAAGCATTAGGACGAGCGCAAGTTCACGCAGCTTCCCTGGGCTTCGGCCTGCTCCTGTGGGACGGCTACCGACCTCAACGCGCCGTGAACCGCTTCCTACGATGGTCGACACAGCCGGAGGATGGCCGGACGAAGCCGCGACACTATCCGAGAATCGACAGAGCGGAGATGTTCGAACGAGGATATGTGGCGGCCAGATCGGGCCATAGTCGAGGCAGCACCGTGGATCTGACTCTGTATCACCTCGCTACCGGCGAACTCGCTCTCATGGGCGGTGGCCATGACCTGATGGACCCGATCTCGCATCACGGTGCAGACGGGCTCACGCCAGCCGAGTCCGACAACCGCCAGTACCTTTGCTCCATCATGGAGGGCTCCGACTTTGTTCCGTACGACCACGAATGGTGGCACTACACGCTGAAAGACGAACCGTATGTGGACACGTATTTTGATTTTCCCATCACGTGGATCGCAGGTAGCCGGGCGGCGTGATCGAAGCGTACGCTGCGAATCAGTACGGGCGGCCGGGCCAGGCATGTGCTCATGGCTATCGCCGATCGGCGGGCAGTTTCACCGTGACGCAGAGACCGCCAGCGGCCTGGGGGGTGAGGATGAGTGTTCCGTCGTGCGCTCGGGTGATGCTCTTGACAATGGCCAGGCCGAGGCCAACACCTGCGTGATCGGTGCGTGTGCGTTCGGTGCCGCGCTGGAAGGGTTCGGTAAGAGTCGAGACCAGCTGCGGGGCAACTTCGTGGCCGGTGTTCTCTACTGTCAAAGTGACGGACTCGGGGTCGATTGCGGTGCTGACTTGCACGGTACCGCCCTCGGGGAGATTGTGGACGATGGCGTTGTGCAGGAGGTTCGTGGTCATCTGCAGCAAGAGAGAATGCGAGCCGACGGTGGGGGTGACATCTCCGAATGTCTCGATGGTCACGCCGCGCTTTTCTGCAAACGGGAGGAGCGTTTCTGTCGCTTCTTCCGCGATGAGAGACAAGTCAACCGGCTCCGGAGTAAAGAATCGTTGGTCGGTCCGGCTGAGCAGCAGCAATGACTCAGTGAGTTCGATTGCCCGCGCGTTGACGGCCCGGAGACGTTCATGGAGTTCGCCACTGTCGCGGTTTGGGTCGGTGCGAGCAACGTCGAGGAGGGTCTGCGTGATCGCAAGCGGTGTGCGCAGCTCGTGAGAAGCGTTGGCGGCGAATCGCTGCTGCTCGGCGTCGCGCGCTTCGAGCTGTGCGAGCATGGCGTCGAAGGCATCGGCGAGCTCGCGGAACTCGTCGTTACGTCCCTCCATTTCGATCCGATACGACAGCGACCCACCTCCCGCCTTCCGCGCGGCGCGCGTGATGCGCGTCAACGGGGCAAGCATGCGCCCCGCGAGAATCCAGCCACCCACGAGTCCGAACACCAGCAAGAACCCGAGCGCTAGGATCGCGGCTGCGACAAACACCACCGGGCCGAAGTTGCTCGGGTCGAATACCCGAGCGAAGTCGGCCAGATCAGGGAACCGGAAGTCGTTGGGCCTCCCTCTCAGCAGGAAGACCCAAACCGCCGCAAGGAGCAAGACGCCAGCGAGCATGAGGAATCCGGCGTAGCTGAGGGTGAGCTTGAGGCGTGCTCTCAGCCCCCGCCGCCTATCCACGCTTCGCCCCCGCCACTCCCGCGTCTGGTGGTGTGTCGATGCGGTAGCCGACACCGGGCACCGTGGCGATCAGCCAGGGTTCGCCGAGCCGTTTGCGCAGGGCTGAGACGGTGATGCGCACGGCGTTGGTGAATGGGTCGGCGTTCTCATCCCACGCCCGTTCCAGGAGTTCCTCGGCGCTGATTACTCCGCCTTCGCCGGCGACGAGCACTTCGAGCACGGCAAACTGCTTCCGGGTGAGCGCGACGTATCGCCCGTCCCGGTAGACCTCGCGACGGAACGGATCCAGCCGCAGGCCTGCGAGCTCCCGCACCGGTGGCCTGTTGTGCGCGCGCCTGCGGTCAAGCGCCCTGAGCCTGAGCACGAGTTCTTGCAACTCGAACGGCTTGGTCAGATAGTCGTCAGCGCCGATCTCGAACCCGGACGCCTTGTCGTCGAGCCGGTCCGCGGCGGTGAGCATGAGGATCGGCATGCCGCTGCCTGATGCGACGATGCTCTCGGCGATCTCGTCACCGGAAGGCCCCGGAATGTCGCGATCGAGGACGGCGATGTCGTAAGCGTTGATACTCAGCAGCTCGAGGGCGGCGTCGCCGTCACCGGCAATGTCGGCCGCGATCGACTCCAGGCGCAGCCCATCGCGGATGGCCTCAGCCATGTACAGCTCGTCCTCAACCACCAACACGCGCATCCTTCAAGGGTACGAGCCTGTACATATCGTCGGTGTAGCGAAATTGCCATACGGGCTGGCAACATGACGCCGCGTTGACTGACAGCATGACTCCAACGACCGCAGCACGAGCTAGAATCATCAGGACCTTCAGGTCCACAGCCGTCGGCGTGACGGTCGTCGCCGTTGCGATCGTCGGAACCGTTGTCTATCAGTCGGCATCGTCGCCGGATTCCTCTTTCGGTGAAGGCCTTCCTGGCGCACCCGTGGCCTCGACTTTCGCCGCAGGGGCCGACGGTGCGCTCCCCGCCGGCGCGACCGTGTTCGACGACGAGTACGCCGGCATAGCCAACCTCGACCCTGTGCTGGGCGAGGCTCTGCGCGAAGCGGCGACGGATGCCGCGGACGACGGCATCGCGTTCCACATGAACAGCGGATGGCGATCCCGGGAGTATCAGGATCGGCTTTTTCGCCAGGCGGTCTCGGAGTACGGTTCTGAGGCGCAGGCCGCGCGATGGGTCGCCACTGCCGACACGTCTGCTCACGTGTCCGGGAACGCGGTCGACATCGAGCCATCCGATGCCACGGCATGGCTATCCGAGCACGGCGCTGAGTACGGACTGTGTCGGATCTACCTCAACGAGCCCTGGCACTACGAACCGCGTTCCGACGCTGTCGGCCACGGCTGTCCCGCCATGTACGCCGACCCCACGCGCGATCCGAGGTTGAGGCAATGACGGCCTATATCGGCCGATGCGGCGTCGGTGTCGGTGGACGATGATTCACTGGTCTCATGAGCAACTCATGACCTCTCACCCTGGCGACGCGCTCCGCGCCGCACTTCACGCGGCCGACGCGTCGACGCGGCTGCAGGCCGCGTTGTCGGCCGGCACCTATCCGCGCGCCGACTACGTCGATTCGCTCGTCGAGCGCTGCGCCGCAGAAGACGATTTCTTCGTACGCGACATGCTCACCTGGGCCCTGACGCGGCATCCCGCCGACCTCACGGTGCCTCGCCTCATCGCGGAGACGGCATCCGACCTGCCGCAGGCGCGCAGTCAGGCGCTGCACACGCTGTCGAAGGTGGGCGATCCTCGAGGGTGGGCGGCCGTCACCGAGGCCGTGATTCAGGATGCCGACGAGTCGGTCGCCCGGGCGGCCTGGCGGGCCGGCGTCATCCTCGTGCCGGTCGGCAGCGAGTATGAGTTGGCGCGAGTGCTGAGCACGCAGTTGGCGCGTGGTGACCGCGACGTTCTGCTGAGTCTCGCCAGGGCGCTCGCGGAGCTCGGCGAGTACGCGCGTCCGGCACTCGAGACCGCGCGATCGCACGCGAGTCCAGAGGTTCGCGCCCATGCGCTTGCGATCGAACGGCTGATCGAAGACCCCGACGACTACTTCGACTCGGCGATCTTCGAGGCTCTGAGGGTCGTCTTGGACTCGGACTGAGCGATGCGTCGGCTCAAGCGACGGCTGACTCGAATACCAAGCCGCCTGTCAGGTTGACGATATATCGTTGACTATCGTTCGCACGACCAATAGGAGGATATCATGGGCAACTCATTCCCCGCAGGCGGCTTCAATATCGGCAACCTCGGCACTCACGCCGACGGCATGTGGCAGGCGATGGAGCAGCTGCGCGCCACGTTCGAGAAGAAGGCCGGAGCGGGCACGCGCATGGGCAAGGGCGACGTACGCGCCGCAGTACTCTCACTCCTCACCGAGCAGCCCATGCACGGCTACCAGATCATCCGTGAGATCGAGGAGCGGTCAGGGGGAAGCTGGAAGCCCAGCGCCGGAAGCGTGTACCCGACTCTGCAGTTGCTGGCCGACGAAGGGCTGATCAGTGCCGAGGAGTCGAACGGCCGCAAGACCTATGCGCTGACCGACGCCGGTCGCGAGCATGTAGCCGGCGCAGGCACATCGACGCCGTGGGAGACCACAGAAACGAAAGACAGCACGCCCGGATTCGGTGCACTGCCCAAGGCCGGGGTCGAACTCGCACAGGCCGCAGCCCAGGTGGGCCGCACCGGTACCTCCGAGCAGGTGCAGCAGGCAGTGGCGGTGCTCGACGACGCGCGTCGGCGCCTGTACTCGATCCTCGCCCAGGACTGACGGGAGTGCCGTCGCCGCAGCCGGCGCCGATTCCTTCCCAGGCGGGCACAGCCGCGGCCGGCGCCGGCAACGCCCGTGCGCGGTACCGCCGCATTCTGCGTTTCTCGGCGTGGCACCTCGCTGTCACGTGGTGGTTCGAGCTGTTTCTGCCGCGCATCGGCCTGGTGTCGATCGCGGAACGCACTCGCACAAAGCGACTGCAGAAATTCGCGCGCAGCTTCCATGTTCTCGCCGTCGATCTCGGCGGGCTCATGATCAAGGTCGGCCAGTTCATGTCATCGCGCCTCGACGTGCTGCCGCCCGAGATCACCCGAGAGCTCGAGGGACTTCAAGACGAGGTGCCCGCCGTGCCGTTCCCAGCCATCCGGGCGCTCGCGGAAGCCGAGCTGGGCATCCCGCTCGAGCGGGCGTTCGCGCGAGTCGACGAGACGCCCGTCGCCGCGGCATCCCTCGGCCAGGCCCATCGGGCCCTGCTAGCACCCCTCGACGCCGCTGATACCGGCCTGACGGGGGTCGTGCTCAAGGTGCAGCGGCCGGGCATCGACGAGATCGTCGACGTCGACCTCGCCGCACTGCGCAAGGTGGGCGGGTGGCTGAGCCACGTGCGGCTCGTCTCCGATCGCGTCGACATGCCCGCGCTCGTCGAGGAGTTCGCGGCGACGAGCCTCGACGAGATCGACTACCTGCACGAGGCGGCGAGCTCCGAGCGGTTCGCGGCAGACTTCGCCGACGACGACCGAGTCGCGGTGCCGTCGATCGTCTGGGAACGCACGACCCGCAGGGTGCTCACCCTCGAAGACGTCACCGCCATCAAGATCACGGATGCGGCGGCCCTGCGCGCCGCGGGCATCGATCCGGCCGAGGTCGCCCCCGTATTCGCGGCGGTCATGTTCGACCAGCTCTTCAGCAACGGCTTCTTCCACGCCGACCCGCACCCCGGCAACATCTTCGTCACCCCCATGGGCGATGGGCCGGATGCGACGGGCAAGACCGCCTGGAAGCTCACGTTCATCGACTTCGGCATGACGGGCGAGGTTCCGCCCACCACGCGCAGCGGATTGCGCAAGCTGCTGATCGCCGCCGCGTCGCGCAACGGCACGGGCCTGGTGGATGCGATCCGCGACGTTGGGGTGCTGCTGCCGTCGGCTGATACAACCGAGCTCGAGCGTGCCATGACGCAGTTGTTCGCCCGCTTCGGCGGCATGGGTTTCGCTGAGCTGCGCGAGGTCGATCCCCGGGAGTTCCGCGACTTCGCCGACCAGTTCGGCCATGTCGTGCGGTCATTGCCGTTCCAGTTGCCCGAGAACTTCCTGCTGATCATTCGGGCGATGTCGCTGACCTCCGGGGTGTGCAGCGCGCTCGATCCGTCGTTCAACCTGTGGGATTCGGTCGAGCCCTATGCGGCGCAACTCATTCGAGACGAGCGCGGCAACCTCGTGGGCGACCTGGGCAGGCAGGCCCTCGACACCGCGGCCCTTGTGTGGCGGCTCCCCGCACGCCTCGTCGGTCTCGTCACCCGCATCGAGAACGGATCCGTGGCAGTAGCCAACCCCGGACTCGAGCGGCGCGCCCGTGGGCTCGAGCGGGCCACGCGGCGACTCGTGTCGGCGGTACTGTTCGGAGCGCTGCTGATCGCAGGATCGCTCGTGCGAGCAGACGACGCGGTGTTCGGAACCGTGCTTATGGCCGTGTCTGCTGCGCCCCTGCTGCATGCCGTGTTCTCGGGGCGGCGCGCGGGCTGAACGCAACTCACGCCTCACGCA
>NZ_CAXVWM010000178.1:0-3845 GCF_964263775.1 Agreia sp.
CCGAGCCCGGAGTCGCTCAGCAGCTCCTGCACATCGAGCAGTCGGCATCCCTCGCCGTTGATCGCGTACTCGCTGCCGCCGTTGCGGAACAGGGTTCGACTGATCGTGACCTCGGAGTAGTCGATGGGCAGCGCGCCGTCGGCATTGTCGATCGTGAGCGTGACTTCGGCGCGGCCGAGCGGGCCCTTCGTCGCGGTGCCGGCGAAGATGACGTCCTCCATCTTGCCGCCGCGCAGTGTCTTGGCGCCCTGCTCGCCCATGACCCACGCGAGCGCGTCGACCACGTTGCTCTTGCCCGAACCGTTCGGCCCGACGACACAGGTCACGCCCGTCTCGAAGGCGAAGGTGGTGGGGTGCGCGAACGACTTGAAGCCTTTGAGGGTCAGGCTCTTGAGATACACCCGCAACCCTCCGCTTCGTTGTGCCCACGTGCTGTGGCTCTACGGTACCCAATGCGCGTTCGTTCCGGGCTGAGGCGCAGCGGGCACCGGATGCCTCGGGCGGCTTAGGCTGGAAATCATGCCCCATGCGCCGCTCGTCTCGCCCGGTGCCGAACTCACCCCGGCCGAGTTCAGCCGTTACGCCCGCCAGCTCACGCTGCCGCAGATCGGCATCGACGGCCAGCGACGACTCAAGGCGTCGCGGGTGCTGGTGCTCGGGGCGGGAGGGCTCGGCTCCCCCGTCCTCACCTCGCTCGTCGCCGCCGGGGTCGGCACGGTCGGCGTCGTCGACTCCGACACCGTCGAGCCGTCGAACCTGCAGCGCCAGACGCTCTTCAGCACAACCGATGTGGGTCGGCAGAAGGCGGTGGCAGCAGCCGACGCGCTCGCCGAGCTCAATCCCCTGGTCGAGGTGCTGCCGCTGGTCGTTCGCGTGACGAGCGCGAATGTGCTCGCCCTTGTGGCCGACTACGACGTGATCGTCGACGGCACCGACAATTTCGAGACCCGATACCTCGCCCACGACGCGGCCAAGCTTCTCGGCAAGCCCTACGTCTGGGGCTCCGTGCTGCGCTTCGACGGGCAGGCGACCGTGTTCTGGGCTGCGCCACCGGCTGCGCTCGGCACGGGAGTCACGCTTCGCGACCTCTTCGCCGAGGAGCCCGCCGCCGACGAGGGCGAGACGTGCGCCACCGCCGGCGTGCTCGGCTCGATCTGCGCGTCGATCGGCTCGGTCATTGCGACGGAGACGATCAAACTGCTGCTCGGCTTCGGCGAGCTGCTGTTGGGCCGGCTGCTCGTGCACGACGGCCTGGATGCGACGTGGCGCGAGATCCGCTTCGGGCCGGCCGCGCGCGGCGCGGCTCCGCGCGAGCCAGCTGCAGCGTCATCCGAACCCGGCTCGTCCTCCGCTTCAGCAGACCCCGCTCCCCGAACAAACTCCGAGACCACTCGACCGAAAGGCACCCCCGTGACCGAGCCGACCGCATCCACCGCCCTGCCCGAGCCGAACGCCGAACGCCTGACGCCGACCCAGCTGAAGGCACTGCTCGACGCCCGCGAGCGCGGCGAGCAGAGCTTCGTGCTGGTCGATGTGCGCGAGCCCTGGGAGCGCGACATCGTGCAGATCGAGGGGTCGGAACTGATTCCCATGAGCCACCTGCTCAGCGACGAGGCCCGCGAGAAGATGCCGCACGACGACCGCGTGATCTTGTACTGCCACCACGACGGGCGCTCCGGCCAGGCTCGCGACTACATGGCTCGGAACGGCTGGTCGAACATCTCCGACCTCGGCGGCGGAGTCGACGCGTGGGTCACCGACGTGGAGCCCGACAAGGCAAGGTACTGATCGCGGGGTGTGCAGCGCGTCGCGTCTCTACGTTGTGAGGACGCGCCAAGCAGACGGCTGTTTAGGTGGTGGGTCACCAGGGCACGACGCCGTCGTCGTTGAAGAAGCCGCCGCGAGGGCCGTCGTCTGGAATGGTGGCGAAGCGTAACGCGATCGCAGCCCCTTGGTCGGCCGTCCGCGGAGAGTTGAAGCCGGTAAAGTCCGTGGCAACGTAGCCGGGGCAGACAGCATTGATGATGATCTTCGTGTCGGTGAAGGCGCGTGCGTACTGCGCGGTGATGCTGTTGAGCATTGTTTTCGACGGTGCGTAGGCGGCCAGCATCGGCCCCGTCTGCAGTGTCAACGAACCCATGTCGCTGGACATGTTGACGATGCGCGGCGAAGGAGCGCGGCGAAGGAGGGGCAGCATCGCGTTGGTCGTCCGAATGACTCCGAAAATGTTGGTCTCGAGCACTGTCTGCAGAACGCTCAGATCGAGCGTCGTCGGTTCCTGTGCTCCGGCGTCGGTTCGTCCGGAGATACCGGCGTTATTGACGAGTACGTCGAGCCGACCGATCCTCTCTTCAATGGTCGAAGCCGCTGAAATGACGCTGGCATCAGACGTCACGTCGAGGGCGACCCCGAATGCATCTATGTCGGCGGCACGCAGCTTTTCGACGGCGGAATCCCGCCTCGAATCATCGCGAGCCCCCACGATGACGGTGTACCCCGACCGCCCGAGACCTTCTGCGATTGCGTAGCCGATGCCCTTGTTTGCGCCGGTAACCAACGCGACCTTCTTGTCTTCCATGTTCTTCAGCATGGGTGGGTGTTGGTCGGCGTGTCCAAGACCGATTCGGTGCCCCGTGATACCCGGCAAGTATCAGTAGTAAGGTCACACGTGTGATCGACCTCGAAACCCGAGAGTTGCGGTACTTCGTGGCCGTGGCGGAACAGTTGCATTTTGGTCGGGCAGCTCATCTGCTCGGCATTGCCCAGCCGCCCCTTTCCCGTGCCATCAGTCAGCTTGAACGACGCCTCGGGGTCCGCCTTCTCGATCGTGATCGTCGCGGGGTGTCTCTGACCGACGCGGGACACGTGCTTCTGGTCGAGGCCACGTCAGCCCTCGAGGCTGTCTCGGCTGCGGCACGACGGACGCAGCGGGCCCACAATCCAGAGCGGGCATTGATACTGGCCTCGAAAGCGGGAGCCTCTCATGATCTATTACAACGGATCTTGGAGGCTTGCACGCGTGAGGTGGGAATCGCACCGCCCGAGGTTCTCTTGTGTGAGGTCGGTGAGCAAGCGGGACTGCTGCGCAACGGCCACGCCGACGCGGCGCTGATGCACCACCCGGTCGACGACCTCACGGGCTTCGACATTCACCCTCTCATCACAGAGGGGCAGGTCGTGATTCTGCCGGCAGGCCATCAGCTCGCGTCGCGACGACAGCTCCTCCTCACAGACATTGTCGACGTGCCTGGCCTACCGATGGCCCGATGGCCGAGAACCGACGGCACGTATCCAGAGGGGTTAGGGCCGGAGATCCATACCCAATCCCAACTTGCTCAACTCGTTGCGCTCGGCAAGGCTCTCCTCGTCATTCCTGCCTCGAGTCGCGCGTGGCAGTGGAGCGGACACGTCGCCGTACCCGTTCCCGATGCCCCAGAGATCACAACCGTCATCGCCTGGCCGTCAGGACCGCCCTCGCCTGCTATCGCTTCCTTGCTCCACGCAGCGAGAACTCTTCGCAACCCTGCGGCTCGTGAGACCACTGCCTAGATGGAGCCCAGGCTGCCCGTTCCAGCAGGTGCCGACGCGGACAATGGGTGTCGGCACACCGGCACTTTCTGACCGCAGCAGGTACTACTGGCCGGCGGCCGGCGAGCCTAGCCTCCGGCGAACGGGGGCAGCACGTCGAGTCGGTCGCCGTCGCGCAGCACGATGTCACGGTCGGTCGTCGTGACCTCGTTGAGGATGAACGAGCAGCGCGCGAAGACCGCGCGCCGGTTCTCGCCGAGCTCGTCGAGCAGGGCGCCGATGGTTTGCGACTCCGCAATCGCCCGGGTCTCTTCGGC
>NZ_CAXVWM010000179.1:0-7292 GCF_964263775.1 Agreia sp.
CTCGCCGCCGGCCGAGAACCAGGTGAAGACCATCAACGCCACCGCCGCCCGCTCACCGGGCGCCCCCCGTCTCATCGTGACCGCGACTACCCCGACGAATCGATGGTCGACGACCAACGCCGGAATCGACGAGGCGCTCGCCGCTCTCGCTCGCGATGCGATCGCACTGGCGACGTCGGCTGCCGCGTCGAGGGTGCGCAGCTGTGCGGCCGGCGACTGCATCCGACTGTTCCTGCCCGAGCGCTCCACCCGAACGTGGTGCTCCACGGCGTGCGGCAACCGCGTTCGAGCGGCTCGGCACTACGCGCACCGCACGCCGTGAACTCCTACGCGGATGTCTCTTCGAAGTCGACGGTGAATCGTGCGCCGGTCTTCGCCCGCACCTCGTCGACAGTCACGCCCGGGGCAATCGCGCGAAGCACCAATGCGCCATCCTGAACATCGAAGACCGCCAGGTCGCTGATGATGCGGTCGACCACGCCCACCCCGGTGAGCGGCAGGTCGCATTCGGCCACGATCTTGGGCGTGCCGTCTTTCGAGAGGTGGTCGGTGATGACGATCACGCGCGGGGTGCCGGCGACGAGATCCATGGCGCCCCCCATTCCCTTGACGAGCTTGCCCGGGATGGTCCAGTTGGCGAGGTCGCCGTTGCCCGCCACCTGCAGTGCACCGAGGATGGCCTTCGCGACGTGGCCACCGCGGATCATGCCGAATGAGGTGGCCGAATCGAAGTAACTGCCGCCGGGAAGCAGGGTGACCGTCTGCTTGCCGGCGTTGATGAGGTCGGCGTCCTCCTCGCCCTCGAATGGAAACGGGCCCATGCCGAGCAGACCGTTCTCGCTCTGCAGGGTCACCCTGACGCCGTCGGGCAGGTGATTGGCGACGAGGGTCGGGATGCCGATGCCCAGGTTGACGTATTCGCCGTCGCGGAGTTCGGCGGCCGCGATGGCCGCCATCTCGTCTCGGGTCCAGCTCATGGAGTCCTCCTCGTTCTTACGCGTTGCTGATCTCAGTCGGCCGCGCCGCGGGGCCGCGTGGTGCGCTGCTCGATGGGCTTCTCTCGCGGCCTCGCCTCCACCAGTCGCTGCACGAAGATGCCGGGGGTGACGATGGCGTTCGGGTCGAGGTAGCCCTCGGCTATCTCCTCGGCCTCGGCGATGGTGAGGCGCCCGGCCGTGGCCACGAGCGGATTGAAGTTGCGGGCGGTGTGCCGATAGATCAGATTGCCTTCGGCGTCTGCTCGCCACGCGTGCACGAGCGCCACGTCGGCCACGATGCCGCGCTCGAGCACGTAGGTCTCGCCGTCGAACACCTCGTGCGGCTTGCCCTCGCCCACCGGAGTACCGACGCCGGTCTTCGTGTAGAAGCCCGCGATCCCCGCCCCGCCCGCGCGCAGCCGCTCGGCGAGCGTGCCCTGGGGTGCGAACTCCACCTCGAGCTCGCCGCTCAGGTATTGCGCGGCGAAGAGCTTGTTCTCGCCCACGTACGACGCGATCACCTTCGACACCTGCCGATTCTCGAGCAGCACGCCGAGTCCCTTGCCGTCGACGCCCATGTTGTTCGACACGATCGTGAGGTCTTTCGCGCCGGTTTCGCGCAGGGCCTCGATCAGGTCGGTCGGATTGCCCGAGAGCCCGAAGCCGCCCACGGCGATCGTCGCGCCGTCGGTCACCGTCTCGTGCAGGGCCTCGGCCGCGCTCTGCCACAGTTTCGACATCGACACTCCTTCGTGCGGTTCGTTTACGCGGCGACGACGCCCGGGGCTGTCGCATCCGTCTTCTGAAGCGTAGCGGCCCCGCGGTCGGGCAGCCGCAGCATTGCCACAGCGACCGCGCCCAGAACGAGAGGCGCGGCGAACAGAATGTACAGGGAGGGTGCCGTCCACCCGCCATCGATCAGCACGCCCGCGAGGATCGGCGAGATGATCGCGCCGACCCTGCCCAGCGATACGGCCCAGCCGACGCCGGTCGTTCGAACGGCGGCGGGAAACGACTCGGGCGCCAGCGTGAACAGGCCCGTCGCGCAGGTCTGGATGAGGGCGCCCACCGCGAGCGCGAGCACCAGGGTGAGTCCCGCGCCGCCGAAGAAGACGCCCATGGCGGAGAACGCGATCGCCGCGCCGGCGAACGCGATGACGGCCAGAATCTTGCTTCTGAAGAAGATGGCGAGCAGCGCGAAGACAAGAGCGGCAGCGGCCCCACCCAGATTCAGGAGAATGCCCGCTCCCGTGCCCTGCTCGGGCGACATGCCGCTCTGCACGAGCAGCCGCGGGGTCCATCCGTTCGCGAAGTAGAAGGCGGCCATCATCACGAAGAATGCGAAACCGAGCAGCGCCGACCGCAGGCCGTTTCGGCCCGTGAAGATCGCCGATCTCACCGCATTCGCGCGGCGAGGCTCGGGCTCGGGCAGTGCCGTGATCTGCGGAAGGCGCATCTTCTGGAGGGTTCGGTTGATCGTGCCCACTGCGTTCTGCGGGCGCTTCACGAGCAGGTAGTCGATCGATTCAGGCAGCGCCACGAGCACCAGCACGAACACGAGTGCGGTGAGCACCGCACCCACCACGAAGCTTGCACGCCAGCCCAGGCCGGACAGGACGATCGCGGCCACGAAGCCGCCGATGACGCCGCCGAGCGGCAGGCCGGCCGTACTGATCGAGATGAGGCTCGCGCGGCGACGCTGCGGAGAGAACTCCGCGATCACGACGGGAAGACCGGCCACGAGGCCACCGATTCCGATGCCGGTGACGGCTCGCGCGATTGCGAGCTGGGTCATGTCGGTCGTGAGCGCGGATGCGCCCATCGAGACGATGACGATGCCGAGCCCCAACAGCGTCATCCGACGACGGCCGATGCGGTCGGCGAGCGGGGCGATGACGGCCGAACCGACCACGAGGCCGATGCCGACGCTGCTGAGGAGTACGCCGATCTGAGTGGCGTTGAGCGAGAACTCCGCGGCGACCGCCGAGGCCGAGAACGCCATCAGGAGGAGGTCGTATCCCTCGATCAGGATGATGAGGAGGCAGATGCTGATCACGAGCAGTTGATAACGGCTGAGAGGAGCACGATCTATGGACTCGCGAATGGTCATTCGAACGCCGCTTTCGTTGAGGTGGGGTGCCGCCGGCCGCGGATGAGCCACGGGCGTTGCGCCCCCGGTTCGTCCCGGACGCACCCTCCTCGACCACGCTGCCGACTGAATTGCTCGAAACCCTAAGCCGGGCCCGACGGGTGGGCATAGGCGCATTTCAATGGTCGGAACTCACCCGGCTCGCTCGGGTCGACTCGACCACGGCGTGCCGCCGGTTGCCCGCGGGTCAGCGCCCGCTTCGCTTCACATCGCGTGAGATCGCCAGAGCGATCGCGACGACGGCCGGCTCGAGCACGTTCTTCTCGAGTGAGCCGTCGGCGCCGAGCACGGAGATGGCGGCCACGCATGCGTTCGATCGATCGAAGATGGCTGCAGCCACGGAGGTGGCCGGTTCGGGCAGCCGGCGCGACATGTGGGCGACACCCGTGCGCCGCACGGCGTCGAGGCGCGAGCGCAGCTCGGCGGAGGTCAGCTCGATGTGTTCGGGCTCGAGAACGAGTTCGCGCTTGAGGTACGACTCCTGGAACTCGGGGCGGCTGTGCGCGAGAAGCACGTGGCCGAGGCCCGTTCCGTGCAGGGGAACGCGTCCGCCCACGTAGTAGAGCACCTTGCCGGCGCCGGGGGCCGAGAGCCGCTCGACGATGACGGCCTCGTCGTTCTCGCGCACGGCCAGCTGCACGTGCTGGCGGGTCGCGCGGTGCAGGTCTTCCATGTACGGCAACGCGATCGCGCGCAAACCGTGGCCGCGGGGAGCGAGCGCGGCGTACTCCAGCATGCGAAGCCCCATCGTGAAAGCGCCGTCGCCGAGGCGTTCGAGTGCACCGAGGCGCACGAGGTGCTGGGCGAGCCGCAACGTCGAGCTGAGGGGGATGTCGGCGCGCTCGCTCAGCTGAGTGAGGGTCAGCTGGGTCGCGTCGTCGCGGAAGGCATCGAGCAGTCGGAACGCCCGGTCGAGCAAGGGCTCCCCGGAGGCGGGGCGCCCGCCGCGTCGCGGCGTAGAAGTCATGCTCTGATGTTGCCATTCATTGAAAGTTCGTGCAATCGGCACTGATCCGATGGGGCACGATCGAACTGTCGAAGAAGACCTGACCCGCCGGAGTTGTCCATGACTGACGAAGTGCCGCCCGTTGTGATCGTCGGTGGAGGTCCGGTAGGCCTGTCGTTGGCAGAGGAATTGGCCTTTCACCATGTGCGCGTCGTGGTGGTCGAGCCGAGGGCGGCTGTCGACCACTCCCGGCCCCGGGCGAAGACCACGTCGGTGCGCACGATGGAGCATTTCCGCCGGTGGGGCATCGCAGACCAGCTGCGCGAGAAAGCGCCGCTCCGTGGCGACTGGTCGCAGCGCGTGACCTTCGTGCAGACCGTGACCGGCCGCGAGATCACGCACGTTGACGGCTGCCTCGGGCTGGATGCCCCGCCCGAGTTGTCGCCGGAGCCGGCGCAGCAGGTCACCCAACCGCTCGTCGAGGAACTGCTGCGCGCCGACCTCGCGAACAGGCAGGGCGTCGAGTTGCTGTGGGGATGGCAGGCGATCGAGGTGAGTGACGGGCCCGATCACGCGGAGGTCGTCGTCGTGAACGACGCAGGAGAACAGCGCACCATCGCGGCGCGCTGGGTGGCGGGTGCCGACGGCCCGCGCAGTGTCGTGCGCAGGGCGATGGGCGCGCACTACGAGGGAGCCGCCGCCGGACGCCCCAATGTCAACATCACGTTCCGATCGACTCGACTGGCCGACCTCATCCCGCATCCCGGGTCCATCCACTATTGGGTGTTGAACCCCGAATCACCGGGAGTGGTCGGGCCGCTCGATCACGACGGCACGTGGTGGGCGATCTCGACCGGCACCCCGCACGTCGACGACGTCGAGCACGCAGCAGAGATCGTGCGCGCGCTCGTCGGAGCCGACATCGACGTCGACGTGCTCGCGACCGATCCGTGGCAGGCGAGAACCCTGCTCGCCAACACCTACCGCGCGGGTCACCTGTTCATCGTGGGTGACGCCGCCCACCAGAATCCGCCCTGGGGCGGACACGGCTTCAACACCGGGGTCGGGGACGCCGTCAATCTCGGCTGGAAGCTCGCGGCCGTGATCGACGGGTGGGCGCCCGACGAACTTCTCGACAGCTACGGCAGCGAGCGCCGACCCGTCGAGCAGCAGACCATCGACCTGGCCTCCTCGAACATGGCGTCGCTCTCGATCGACCTCAGCAATCCACTTCTGATGTCATCCGGCGACGCCTTCGAGGCCGCTCGGGCAGAACTCGGACCGGTGATCAAGCGGGTGAAATCGCCCGAGTTCCATAGTGTCGGCCTGGTTCTCGGCTATGGCTACGGGCCTCACTCGGCAGAGCAGGCACCGACGCCCGCCGAGTACAGCCCGATGATCGCGGCCGGCAACCGGCTGCCGCACCGGCACGTCGACGGTCACTCGCTCTACGATCTGCTCGGCCCGTGGTTCACCGCGATCGGCTCGGCCGAGGCGGTCGCGCCGCTGATGGCGGAGGCCGTGAGTCGCGGCATCCCGATCGTGCATCTCGAGTCTGCGGATGCCTCTGCGAATGCCGATGCCGACGTCGTGCTTGTCAGGCCAGACCAGCACATCGCCTGGGCCGGCAAGCGCACGGCAGACCCGGGCGAGGTGCTGGATGCGGCGGTTCGCGGATTCACCCCGGGCGCACCGGCCAGCCGCACCGCTTTAGTGAAAACCACCGAAACCGAGGACTGAATGACCATCTCCATCGACGCAGGCCGCTTGACCGTCACCTCGCA
The DNA here is from genome assembly GCF_964263775.1 of Agreia sp. Lineage (NCBI taxonomy): Bacteria > Bacillati > Actinomycetota > Actinomycetes > Micrococcales > Microbacteriaceae > Agreia > Agreia sp. Next base: position 5,857 of record NZ_CAXVWM010000179.1, read on the forward strand.
TTTCATCGACGGTCAGTGGACGGATGCCGGCGGCCCGACCTTCCCGGTGTACAACCCCCTCAACGACGAACTCGTGGTGGAGGCCGCGGCGGGGGGAGCGGCCGAGGCGAGGGCCGCGGTCGCGGCTGCCGCAGCCGCGGTCCCGGCATGGGCGAACCTCGCGCCGGGCGCCCGCCAGCTGATGTTCTTGAGGGCAGCCGACATCGTCGAACGCCGCTCCGAAGAACTCATCGAGCTCATGGCGGTCGAGGGCGGAGCGAGCCGTGCCTTCTCGTCGTTCCAGATCCGGCTGTCGGCGGCCATGCTGCGGCAGGCGGCGGGCTGGGGCTACCTTCCGGCGGGCGACGTGCTGCGCAGCGACGTGCCCGGACGCACGGCGACGGTCACGCGCAAACCGCTCGGGGTCGTGGCCGGGTTCACCCCGTGGAATGGCGCGTTCTACCTCGCCTGGCGCACGTTCCTGCTGCCCCTGGCCTTCGGCAACACGACCGTCATCAAACCATCGGAGCTCGCGCCGATGTCGGCCGGACTCGTGCACGCCGAAATTCTCGACGAGGCCGGGTTTCCGCCCGGCACCGTCAACGTCATCACGCATGCCCCCGGCAAGGCGGCCGAGATCTCCGAGGTCTTCTTCGAGAGCCCCGAGGTGCGCTGCATCAACTTCACCGGCTCAGACAAGACGGCCCGCATTCTGGGTGCGCAGGCGGGCAAGGCTCTCAAGCGCATGGTGCTGGAACTCGGTGGCTTCAATCCGGTCATCATCCTCGACGACGCAGATCTCGAGGAGTCGATCAAGGCCGTGACCTTCGGCGCGTTTTTGCACCAGGGGCAGGTCTGCATGAATTCGCGCAAGGTCTACGTGGCGCGCTCGCTCCACGACGCATTCGTCACGGGGCTCTCTGAGCGCGTCGAGGCGCTGAAGATCGGCGATCCGCGCGACCCCGCCGTCGTCATCGGCCCGCTGATCACCGACGCCGCCGTGGAACAGATCCACGCGCGGGTTCAGGATGCCGTCGATCGCGGCGCGACGCTGGTCACCGGCGGGAAGGCCGACGGCCGGCTCTATTCGCCGACCATCCTCACCCGGGTGCCGGCCGACGCGATCTGCACGACGGGCGCCGACGAGACGTTCGGCCCCCTGCTCGTGGTCGAGGCCTTCGACGATGCAGAAGAGGCCTTCCGCGACTCGCAGAACACGCCATTCGGGCTGAGCGCGTCGATCATGACCGCAGATCGCGCACGCGGACTCGATCTCGCCGCGCGGTTCGACACCGGAATCATCCACATCAACGCCCCCACCATGGCCAGCGAGGCGGCGCTGCCCGTCGGCGGGGTGAAAGACAGCGGATGGGGCCGTTCCGGACACTACGCGGTGGAGGACTTCACCGAGGTGCGTCTGACGACGATGAGCAGCGAGCCCGGTCGCTACCCCTTCT
>NZ_CAXVWM010000180.1:0-14984 GCF_964263775.1 Agreia sp.
TCAGCTCGCGTCTTCGTGGCGCCCGTGCTCCGACCGGCGCACGTGCCTGCCCACACGTGAGTCTCCGCGCCAGCGGTCTTCACGCACGGCCAGCTCCACCCATTCGGGCAGGCCGTAGCGGATGTGTGCACGGGCGAAGACGGATGTCGCGAAGGGAGGATCGTAGATCTCGAGTGCGGAAAGCGCCCGGGCGGGCATGCCTGAGTTGGCGAACGGATTCGAGCCGGCGACGCCTTGATTGCCGTCGGCATCGGCCAGCTTGTCGATGGCCACTCCGATCATCGGCTTCTGGAGAATGCGGGCCCTTCCGATCGCGTAGGTGACCCAGCGCTGACTCGCCGTGTGCTGGCCGATGAGCACGACCAGGCACGACGTGAGCGCGAGTTGTGCGTCGATCCACGTGCGAATCACGTCATCCGGCCGATCGCTCAGGATGTCGTAGTCGTCGATCGGGGGTGCGGGGGTGACCGACGTGTCGTCGGTGGCGACGAGTTGGCGCACGCGGAAAGAATCGTTGTCTGCGTCGAACATGGAGAAAAAACTGAGCATAGGCGCTCCTTACTATTCAGGGCAGCTCATGGGTGTGTGTATGAGAAAACCGCCGCCCGTCCCGACAGCTGGGCCGGGCTCGGCGACTCAGTGTGTTCGGAGCATCATCGATAACGGATGTTTCGAACCCGGGGGCTTGACTTTTTCTCATTTATTTGCGTAATAGGAAGGTCGATACGCGTACGGTGCAGGCGCGCCGCCCAAGAGCCCCTACGCAGGCCGATCTACCCCCCGAACGGGGTTATATGAGATTTGCTCATCTATGGGATAAGTTCGTTCTTTGTTCACGTATTTTCTCCAGGCGGAGAGTTCTCGCTCAAAAGACGAGTTTTGTTCATCTTTTTGTCTCTTCCCCTGTTCGACATCGACGGCTGCGGCCACAGAAGGGACCGTTCGCGCATGACCGAGACCACACGCCGTCTGTCGCCGGTGTCACCGATACGCCGACGCGCACGACCGGGTGTACGGGTCGAGCCCTCCGACAAAACAGCGTCGTCTCTCGCGAACTGGGCACGCAGCCTTCGCCAGAAGCTGCGGATCACTGACGCGGTCGTGATTCTCTGTTCGATCGCGCTGGCGCAGCTCGCTCGCTTCGGCATCACAGAAAAGAGTGTCGCCGTAAGCGGGTACCGTGTGGACTACTGGCAGGTCTCGGCGATCGTCGCCCTGAGCTGGCTCGCGATGATCGGTGTCTTTCGAACGCGCGATTCGCGCGTGATCGGTGCCGGAGCATCCGAATACCGCCTTGTCGTGCACGCGAGCATGCTCACCTTCGGGCTCGTTGCCATCGCTTTTCTGGTTCTGCAGGTCGACGTCGCACGGGGATACTTCGTCGTCGCACTCCCGTTCGGCCTGATCGGCCTGCTCTTCGGCCGGTACTTCTGGCGCCGTTGGTTGGTGCGACAGCGTGAACGCGGGCATTTTCTCTCTCGCGCCCTCGTCGTAGGGGACATCGCCGACGTGAGCTATGTGATCGGGCAGATCGACGGAAAGGCCGGCGCCGCCTATCGCATCGTCGGCGTCGTCGTCGACGGCCACCACCCGAACGAGCTCGTCGCCGGGCGTCAGCGCATCCCGGTCATCTCGGGTCTCGACGGCATCGCCGCCACCGCGAGCCGTCTGGGAGTCGACGCCGTGATCGTGGCAGGCCAACCCCAGCAGGGCAGCGACTTCATCCGTACCCTCGGCTGGCAGCTCGAAGGAGCGGCAACGGAACTTGTGCTCGCGGCTCGGCTCGTGGATATCGCGGGACCGAGAATCCACTTTCGACCGGTAGAGGGGCTGCCCCTCATCCACGTCGAGATTCCGCAGTACGACGGTCTCAAGCACGCCCTCAAGCGCACCTTCGACATAACGCTCTCGGGTCTCGCCCTGATTGCGCTGCTTCCCCTCTTCGCCGTTCTCGCCGTGCTCGTGAAGCGCGACAGCGACGGGCCGATCATCTTTCGCCAGGAGCGCGTCGGGCGCAACGGCAAGACGTTCAGCATGCGCAAGTTCAGGTCGATGATCACCGACGCCGAGGTCCTCCTCGAGGGATTGCGCGAGAAGAACCAGGGCGCGGGGGTTCTCTTCAAGATGCGAAACGATCCGCGTGTGACCCGGGTCGGCTCCGTACTGCGCAGATTCTCGCTCGACGAGCTGCCCCAGCTGTGGAACGTGTTCATCGGCGACATGAGCCTGGTCGGCCCCCGCCCACCGCTCGTGCGCGAAGTGGCGAGCTATGAAGACCACGTGCACCGACGCCTGTTCATCAAGCCCGGACTCACCGGCATGTGGCAGGTCAACGGACGTTCGGACCTGAGCTGGGACGAGGGCGTGCGGCTCGACCTCTACTACGTCGAGAACTGGTCTCTGACAGGAGACCTCATCATCATGTGGCGCACCGTGAAGGTGCTCACCAGACCAACAGGAGCATACTGATGAACTCACTCAGGATCGCCATGCTGGGCACGCGCGGCGTGCCGGCGGCCTACGGTGGATTCGAGACCGCCGTCGAGGAGATCGGCCAGCGGCTCGTCGCGCGCGGTCACGAGGTGACCGTCTACTGCCGGCAAGGCGAAGGCGACGAGCCCCGCGACAGCTACCTGGGCATGGGCCTGGTGCACCTGCCCTCCGTTCGCTCGAAGGCCATCGAGACGCTGAGCCACACGGCCCTCTCCGTGGCCCACCTCGCGACCGTCGAGCAGCACGACGTGGCATTTCTCTTCAACGCGGCAAACGCGCCCTTCCTGCCCGCCCTGCGTATGCAGCGAATACCGACGGCCGTGCACGTCGACGGGCTCGAGTGGAAACGCGGCAAGTGGGGCAAGAACGGCCGCCGCTACTACCGCTGGGCCGAACAGTTCTCTGTTCGGCACGCGGATGCGCTCATCTCCGACGCGCAGGGAATCGCGGACTACTACACGCACGAATTCAGCGTCCCCACCGAACTCATCACCTACGGCGCCCCCATTCTCACCGACACGCCGACGAACCGCCTGCACGACCTCGGACTCGCGGCGGGCAAATTCCACCTCGTCGTGGCACGCTTCGAGCCGGAGAACCACGTCGACGTCGTGGTCGACGGCTACCGCCGCAGCAACGCCGACATGCCTCTCGTCGTCGTCGGCTCCGCGCCCTACGCGGCGGCGCACACGACCGAGATCGAGCGTCTCGCGGCGGGCGACCCACGCATCCATCTCGTGGGCGGCATCTTCGACCAGGAGCTGCTCGACCAGCTGTACGCCCACGCGTACACCTATATCCACGGACACTCCGTGGGCGGCACGAATCCGTCGCTGTTGCGTGCGATGGGAGCCCGCACGGCCGTGATCGCCTACGACGTGGTCTTCAACCGCGATGTGCTCGGAACCGAAGGCCTCTTTTTCTCCGATGCCGCGGCGCTCGCGCGGCACGTCGACGAATCCGAGTCCGAGACCCGTGCGACCGCTGAGACCGCCGGTCTGCTGCAGGCCCGCGCGAACGAGCGCTACAACTGGGACACCGTGACCGACGGCTACGAAAGCCTCGCGAAGCGCCTGCATGCCGGGCACAGCACCCGGGGCCTCGGCCGGAGAACCCGCAACTCCATCGCGTGGGAACCATCGCCGATGACCACACCGAGCGAGTTGGCTTCGAGCGAGTTGACACCGAGCGAAACCACCTCGGCAACTCTGACCGACCTGGATCGCGCGTCGTGAGCGTCGCGCACGCGCGGGTCTCCCCCGCGGCCGACGAGACCTATCTCGGCACCGTTCGCCGGCTGGCATCCGCCCAGAAGAAGGCGGCCCGGGGGGCTCCCCCGTACTCGATCTACGTGAATCGCCGTGTGGGGCGCTACCTCGCTGCCTGGGCGTACCGCGCCGGGCTCACCCCCAACATGGTCACGGGCATCAGCGCCGCGTTCACGTTCACGGGGATCGCTCTGATCGCTACCGTAGCGCCGGTGTGGTGGCTCGGCATCGTGGTGTGGCTGCTGCTGGCCGCAGGCTACGCATTCGATTCGGCCGACGGGCAGGTGGCCCGCCTGCGCGGCGGCGGATCGGCCAGCGGCGAATGGCTCGACCATGTGGTCGACGCGCTCAAGATCTCGACGCTGCACCTCGCGGTGCTGATCAGCGCCTATCGCTTCTTCGAGCTGTCGAATGACGCGCTGTTGCTCGTGCCGATCGGCTATTGCATCGTGGCCGCCGTGTCGTTCTTCGCCATGATCCTCAACGACCAGCTGAAGGCCGCGCACGGCGCAGCATCCGCCTCGGCTGCCGTAACCGGGCCGGCGTCGACGGCCGACGGACGCAGCCGGGCGCGCTCTCTGTTGCTCGTTCCCACCGACTACGGCTTCCTCTGCATGCTCTTCGTGCTGCTGGGCTTTCCGGTTCTGTTCTTCATCGCGTATGCGGTGTTCTTCGTCGCCAACGCGGCCCATCTGACCCTCGCCAGCGTCAAATGGTTCACAGACATGAGCCGCCTCGGTTGAACTCCCGGCGGCACGGGCGTGCTTTCCTCGCGTCCTGCGGCGTGACAGACTTCGTTCACCAGAAGCTCCGAGTTCACTTTTCTCGGATTACGGCGTCATAGCCGCAACAATTGTGCGTCCCCTCTATGGGAGCAGAAGTGCTCTTCGTTCATTTCTCGATGAGGTTGGTACACATGCGGAACGCTTTTTATCTGTTCGACGACGCGAAGGACCGTTTCAGGGCGCGGCAGGTCATGGAGACCGCTGAGGGCGTACGGGCCGTACCGGACAATCTCGTGACCATCGCCAGTGCTACTTCACCCGATTCTGCGATGAAGTCGCGCATCGACAACGCGATCGCAGCCGCGGAATGCCTGGTGGTACTGATCGGCGAGCACACCGATGCAGATCCTCAGGTGATCTACGCCGTCGGCAGGGCCGTGCATGAGTTCAGAACACCGGTGATCGGTGTCAGGATCGACAAGCTGGCCGACGACGACGGGGCGCAGGGCCTACCGGGCGACGACCCGTTCAGCCGCTCCGGCCTATCGGCCCGGGCGCTCCTGCAGATCGACACATACGATCCGCCGTTCACGACGAGCGTGTTCGCTCGATCCCACATCCGATACTCCCTGCGTGACTGGATGGAGTCGGCGATCCGTGAGTCGATGCGGAGGAACGAGGCACGGGGTCGCCGAATGCGGCCTTCGGCTACCTGCGCGTAGCCCCGACCGTCGTCGTCTCCGACATAGCCGCTATCTCGGCGACAGGGCGGTCTCGACGTCGGCGCCGAGGTAGTCGCCGAGGGAACGGGAGAAGGTTCCCGTGAGATGGTGGGAATCGCTGTACACGATGACACCGCCGACCAGGCTGTGGCACAGCTCGCTGTCGCACATGTACTGGTCGAGCGTCACATACGCGGCGAGCGAAGGATTCTGCTGCGCCAGCTCCGTGAGCAGGTTCGGCACCACGACGGATGCCCGGGGCAGCGCACAGGGATCGACCGCGGCGCTCGACATGGCGATGCATTCCGGCCCGGGCTCGGGCCGCATTCCAGGAACATCCTCGGTGACGACCACGGGAATTCCGGCCTCTTCGAGGGCCGTCCAGTTCTGCACGACGTTCGCCTTCGCCGCATCCACGTCGGCCGCCGTGGCACCGTCTCCGGCGAGGTAGTCCTGCGCGCTCGCGTGGCTGGCGAAGACTACGCCGTCGACATGCGGCATCGAGAGGATCTGCTGCTGCACGTCGGCCGACCAGGCCACGCACGCGTCGGCCGGGGACTGGCCGGGCACCGGGATGGTGCTGGCCCCGGTGCAGTCGGTCTTGGCGGCCAGGATGATCTGCCAGTCGCGGGAAGCTCCGTAGTACTCGAGAGCGGGCATCAGGCGCAGGGCGTGGGAGTTGCCGATCACCACGATCGTCTTGGCCGGCGAGACGGTCTCTCCGAAGCGGCAGAGAATGACCTCGGTCGCCTGAGCCGTCTGCTGGCACGACTCGTCCGTGCCCAGGTCGCTGGCCGCGAACGCGGTATCGAGGTCTGCCGGTCGCGCGAACGGGTCAGTGCACGCGTTCGAGGCGACCATGGCTCGAGCACCGAAGCACGCATCGTCTTGCAGGCTTGCCTGCGCGCGCGCGGCCGCGTCGTCGTTGCTGCGCTGCACTCCGACGAAGCCCAGCCCTGAGACGAGCACGATCACGACCGTGCCCGCGGCCGCGAATCCGTATGCCGTGCGGCGACGCTGCCGAACGCCCGGCCTGCTTCGGAGCGGGTCTTCGATCAGCCTCTTGGTGAGCACGGCCAGGAGAAGGGTCAGTGCGAGGATGCCGAACTTCGATACCCAGTTCGTGGCGCCGTGAAGAAGCCAGGGCGCTGCGATGATCAACGGCCAGTGCCAGAGGTAGATCGAATACGAGTAGTCGCCGATCCATTGAACGGGCCGCAGCCCGGCTGCCCGCGATGGCGACCAGCCCAGTGACGACGTTCCCCCCGCGATGACGAGCACCGCGCCCAGAACCGGCACCAGGGCGATGACGCCCGGAAAAGGAAGGTCTCCCGTGATGAAGAAGACCGAGTAGGCGATCACCGCGAGTCCGGCCCAGCTCATCGCGGCACGGAGCGAAGCGAGCCGCGCTCCGGCGACGAGCGTCGGAAACAGGGCGAGCAGGCCGCCGGCGGCGAATTCCCAGGCGCGCGTCGGCGTGGCGAAGAACGCCAGTTCTGGGGATCGGTCGGTCATGACAATCGACACGGTGAGCGAGCCGACGAAGACCGCGACGAGCGCCCACCGCACGGCCGACCGGGGTGTTCCGCGCTTCACCAGTCGCGCGATTGCCAGCGCTGCCAGCAGCACGATCGGCCACACGACGTAGAACTGCTCCTCGACCGACAGAGACCAATAGTGCTGGGCAAGCGTGGCACTGTTCTCGGCGGCGAGATAGTCGACGGCGTCGAAGCCGAGCAGCCAGTTCTCGCCGTAGGCCGCAGACGCCCCGAGCTGCTGAAGGTTCTCTTGCCAGGTCACCCGCGGCATCACCGCGAACAACAGCACGAGAGACGCAGCGATGACCGTGAATGCCGCAGGAAGCAGGCGCCGGATGCGCCGGGCCCAGAACGCGCCCAGCGCCACGCGGCCCGTGCGGGAGATCTCGCCCATCAGGTGCTGGGTGATCAGGAATCCAGAGATGACGAAGAAGATGTCGACGCCCACGAACCCGCCCGGAAGCCGCTCGGGCCACAGGTGATACAGCACAACCGCCATGACGGCCACCGCACGCAACGCCTGCACGTCGGCGCGGAAGGCGCGCGTGCCCGCCGGTGCGGCCGGTGCCGCCTCTGTCGGTTGCGTTCGCGTTGTAGTCATCGATTTCCCAGAGAGATGTTCCGCGTCTAGCGGTGAGATGCCCCGACAGTGCCGGCTCGAGCGGGGATTCCCGCCTTGGCGGCGACGGATGGGGGCACTGCGACGGTGAGAGCTTTCGCGGCCGCAAGCGTCGCCGATGCGACGGCACCCGTCGCATCCATCGCCCCGGTGAGTTCGAGGCCGCCCTTCTGGCCAGTCGCCCTCGAGAAGTCGGCGACGGAGTTGTACGTGGCTACCCCAGCGGTGCCGTTGGGCCAGCGGAACATGTTCTTCGGGGTCGTCACCGCCGCCCGCTGCAACAGATTGCCGGTCACGACGATGTTCAGCTGTCCGCCCGTGCTCTTCTGCAGGTTGTCCTGCGCGCACAGCAGGCAGTCGGTGCCCGCGATGGGCCGGCCGATCACGTTGTTGGCCACGGTCACGTTCGTCAAGAGCCACGGAACCGTCGGGTCTGGCACAGGGCGGCGGGGATCGTGGCCCGCTGCGTTCACGTTGCTCGCCACCCTCGTGTCCTGCGTCAGGTCGATGTTGCGCTTGTTGTCGATGATCGTGTTGTTCCAGATCTGACCGTCGCCGCTGCTGTAGAGCTTCACACCCGCCTGCGCGTTTCTCGCGATGAAGTTGTTCGCCACCACGACCTTCTCGGTCAGCTCGACCATCAGGCCGTGGTGGTAGTTGCCGGTGATCGTGCTGTTCGTAACCGTCGCGTCGTAGACCGACTCGTCGAACCACAAGCCTGTGCCCTTATTGTCGCGGATGACACTGGAGTCGACAGACACGGTACGCGATCGCACCACCTTGAAACCGCCCGCGGCTGGCGTGTAGTTGAAGTTCTCGGTGTTATTGCCTGCCACGAGCACCGACGACGCCCTCATGCCGTCGGCGTAGGTGACCTGGATGCCGATGAAGCCGTTGTTCGACGACGTCACGCGGGTGAGGGCGAGGCCCGAGGCGACCGCGCTCATTCCCATCGTCGAGATGTCGGTCAGCGTGACGTCCTGCAACGTCACGCCGGTGGCGACGTCGTCGACGCGAAGCGCTCCCATGTCGGGCATCGACGGCGCATATCGACGAATGCCGATACCGCGGATGACGGTCTTGGGGGCCCGGATGGTCAGGGCGCGCTGCAGCGTGCTGGCCCTGACGGCCTTTGCCGACGGGTCGGAACCGAGGATCATCGTGTCGGCCGATTCATCGATATAAAAAGTGCCGGGCACGACCTTGGCCGCGGACGCGACCTGCTTCTGCGCCACACCATCGATGAAGACCTGGTCGGGATATGCCGCCATCGGGTAGTCCGGGTTCAGGAAGACCCAGCCCTTCTGCGCGTAGTCGGGCTTGCCGCGGCTGTAGGTCGGGCTGTGGTCGAATGTCGTCGTCCATCCGGTGTGCACCCACGTCGATCCGCTGCGAGCGAATCCCGATACCGGTGCGCTGCCGTCGAGCCAGACGGCCTCATTGGGGTAGCTCTGGATGGTGAGGGGCTTGTTCTGCTGGATGGCCACGGTCTCGTGGTAGGTGTCGCCGCGAAGCACGATGGTGGAGCCCGCGGGGGCCACGGCGATCGCTTTGGCGAGTGTCTTATAGGGTTTCGCCTGAGTGCCCTCGTTGTCGTCGGAGCCACTGGATGCCGCTACGAAGACGGCCCCGGAAGGCACGGGGTACGTCGTGGTTCCGACGGCGGCCGAGCCGGCCGTGAGAACGCCGGAACTCGGCGCCGGAGCGGGGGCAGGAGCCGGAGCCGGATCAGGGGCGGGAACCGGATCAGGGGCCGGGACCGGAGCGGGGACCGGAACCGGCGCGACGGTCTTCTTGACCCTCTCGACGGCGAGCTTCTCGTAGGCCACGGTGGCGGCCGACGAACCCGCGGCCGTATATACCCAGATACCGGGAACACCCGGAGTGGCTATGCGCTGTGCGCTTCTGTCGGTCGCCGTGACCGACCAGCCCGGAACCGCCGAGCCCGTCTTGAAGAGTCGCGTGCTCAACTCGACCGAGGCATCACCCACCACGCGCAGTTGCAGGGTAAGGCTCGCTGCACCCGCGGCGGAGACGGGAACGGCTGTGCCGCCGAGGGCAACCACCTTCCCCGAGTTGTCATCCACTCGACCGATGGCCAGCAGAACGCCGCCGTCCGGCGCGATCGTCGCGGTAGCCCGATAGGCGGTGGCGCCGACCTGCCGCTCGTAGATCGCGACCCGGAGGCCGCCACCCGTCTTCGGGATGCTCGGCACCGAGAACTGCGTCGTGACGACCGCGTCCCGCACGCTCTGGGATGACAGATTGGCCGCTCGCGAGGTGGCCGCCGCCGGAATGGCGACGAGGCCCTTCTTCGATGCGACCGAGAACGATGCGGCGCCGGAGAGCTGATACGGGCCCCCTGCCGTCGCAGAACCCCAGCCGGCCTGGTCGGCGCGCCCGAAATCATCCGTCGCCACCACCGAGTCGGTCTGCCACGGATCTGCGGCCGTGGGCGTCGCGGCGCTCGCCGCTGCGGGTGTTCCGCTGAACACGAGCGAGAGCGCGACGAGGGCGATGAGTGACGTTCTCGGGCTCACGTGCTAGGCCTTCTCTGTCGTCGAAAAGACGGTGTGCGGGCGTGCGTACTCGGAGTAGACGCGACCCACGGCGCCCGCGATCATGCCGGCTCCTCGCCTGCGCGTCCGCGTTCCCTGCGCTTCGGCATCGAGACGACCAGCGACGCGGCCTACGAGCTCGCGAATCGCGCCGCCGACGTAGCGAACCGTTCCGCGAGCGATCAGCACCGTGCGCACCCTCGCGCGTCCGACACCGCTCGCCTCGAGGGCCAACGACGACCTGCTCCACGAGTTTCCACTGCGATAGGCGCGCTGCAGAACCCAGGTACGCGTAGCGCGTGATGCCGGCACCATGTCGTGCACCACGGCCTCGTCGCACCACACGATCTCGCCTCCCGCCGCCGTGATCTGGCGGGAGAAGAGGGTGTCGCTGCCGCCGGAGAGGCCGAACGCGTCGTCGAACTCGATGCCCTGGCGACGAAGCCACTCGAGGTCGAGCAGCAGGTTGTTGGTGGCGGCGACGTCGACCCGGGTGCCCGAGGCGAGTCGACGCCTGGCGAAGAAGCGTCCTGCCTCGATCCACGGCTCGGGCTGCTTCTCGTAGCTCGACACGACAGGGCCCACCACGGCCACGGGCCAGGAGCGCAGATACTCGTCGAACAGCTGCTGCAACCATCCCTCCACCGGCACCTCGTCGTCATCAATGAACACGAGCAGCGACGAATTCGTCGCCTCCCGCAACGCTCGATTGCGCGCGGCGGCGATTCCCGGTGTGGGCTCGTGCACATATCGGCCGGCACCCAGTACGGCAGCGGATGCCGGCAGCCGCGCAGAGGCATCCGGGTCGTTGTCGACGACGAGGATCGATGCGGTCGCGTCGCTTTTTTCGGCCTGCTCGCGCAGGATGTGGATGAGCGGAACGAGTTGCTCGACGCGCTTGTAGGTGAGAACCGCGATGGTGAGCGACGGTTCGCCGGCTGGATCTGTCATCGGACGACCTCTTCGGTTGAGACGGATGGGGCCGCGGATTCCCGCGGATCGGGGGTGGCACGGCGCGAGCCGAGAATCTCGCCGGCCCGGCCGATGAAGCGAATGGTCATTCTGCGGTGAACGACGAGAAGCACCGCGAGCGCGAGCACGACATACGCTGCGGCACCCACCGCGAGGTGGGCGATGAGGGGAAGATCGAGCAGGCCCACGCACAGGTAGGCCGCGGCACCCCATGCGCTGGCGTGCACGGCGGGCAGGATGGCGGCGAGCTGGGTGCGCACGCGCACGCCCGAGATACGGGCCTGGATGCCGAGCAGCACGGGAATCAGCGCGAAGCCGACGGCGGTGTAGCCGACGGCCACCCCGAAGACGCCGAACTGCAGGCCCACGATGATGCCCGCCACTTGCAGGCCGGTCGCGAGGAACTCGTAGTTGAGCAGCAGTGTCGTTCTGCCGAAGGCCTTCATCAGGGCGGGAGTGATGTAGAAGATGGTCTCGCGCGCCCCGCCGAGGGCGAAGACCGCGATCAGCGCCGCCGCGGGCAGCCACTCCGGGCCGAGTACGAGGCGCACCAGTTCGGGGGCCGCGCACGAGATGAACACCATCACAGGAACGACCGCGAGCGCCAGGGTCTCGGTGGCTCCGGTGAGTTGCGTAGCCACTTTCGCGCGGTCGTGGGTGTTGCGCGAGAAGACCGGAAAGAGCACCCGGTTCACGGTCTGGCCCACGAATTGCACGGGCAGCGAGAGCACCCGGTAGGCCATGCCGTACATCGCGAGCGAGGTCACGCCGAGCACCCGGCCGACCAGGATTCCATCGACGTTGCGGGAGAAGTAGGCGACGCAGTTCGTGAGGAAGACCTTCACGCTGAACGACATGAGGTTCTTCATCTGGGCGAACGCGAAGTTGGGCACGGGACCCCGGGCGAAGACCAGCATCATGACGGCGACGATCGCATCGGTCACGCCCACCTGGTAGATGAGCGAGAAGAAGTCTGCGCCGAGCATCGCCGCCGTCACGCCGGTGGTCGCGCCGGCGATGCCGCCGGCGACGTCGGCCAGGGCGATTCCCTTGAACGACTGACCTCGCGACAGCATCGCGCGTGGAACGATGGCGAGCGCCTTGAGCGGCAGCAGCACCGCGAGCATCCGAAAGACGGGCACGAGCTCGGGCGTGCCGAAGAAGCCCGCGAGCAGGGGCGCGGCGAACCAGGTCACGACCGCGATGATCACGGCCAGCAGGATGTTCACGGTCGCGACGGCGCCGGGCGCCTTCTCGTTGAGTTTCGGGCGTTGGATCAGGGCGGCAGAGAGGCCCTGATCGAGAACGAGCGAGGTGAGGGTCACGTAGATCATCGCGGCACTGATGATTCCGTAGCTCGACGGGCCGAGAATGCGCGCGATGAGCACGGCGCTCAGCACCTGCACGAGCTGCCGCGCAATCACGGCGATGCCCGACCAGCGCACCCCGTGGGCCACGCTCGGTGCGCTCTGATTCTTCACTTCCCCCGTGAGCATCGGGTTACTTCTCGGCCACGACGGCCAGGCCGCGTCGCTGTGAGACGGCGGGCAGGAAGCGCTGCACAGCGGCCCACATCTGCGCGTTATACGCAGACAAAGCATGGCGCTCTTCTGCGCGGTCGGCATCGACGCGTGCCCGCTCGGCCAGGGTCGCCCATTCGTCGACGGTGTGGTCTATCGCGGCCGCTAGAGCATCGGCGTCGGCGGGAGGAACGAAGACCACCGAGCCGTAGCCCGCTCCGGCCTCGCGTAGACCGGAGGTGTCGCTGACGATGGCGGGTCTCGCGGCCAGCATGGCCTCGACGGCCGTGTTGCCGAACGGCTCGTCGATTGTCGACGGCACGACGGCCACGTCGCCCTCGGCGAGATAGGGGTAACCGCTGGGCTGAAAGCCCTCGAGGCGCACGCGGTTCGTGAGGCCGAGTTCGGCTATTCTCGCGCGCAGCTGCTGCTCGAAACGTTCGTAGCCGGCGAAGACCGCACCGATGAGCGTGAGGGTCAGCATCTCTGAATGCCGAGCGCGCGCCATCGCCTCGACGAGGACATCCGGGCCCTTGCGGGCCGAGAGCCTGCCGACGTAGACGAGCCTCAGCCCGCCGTCGAGCGAGCGCCTGGCCGGAGTCGTCGTAGCCGGCCCGACCACGCCGTTGTAGACCACCCGGGATTTCGCCGAGGCGCGGGGATAGTCCATTTCGACGGTGGCCTGCGCGTAGCGGCTGTTGAAGACGATGAGCGACGCCAATCGCAGGGGTGCGACGAGGCCGGCCCGGAGGAGCCGGCCCGCACTGCGTTCGGCCTCGTGCACGTGCACGACCAGGGGAACGCGCGCGAGCCGTGCGACCGCGTTCCAGAGGGGGATAGTGAGAGTGCTCACGTAGACGACCGAAGGTCGGAGTTGCCGGACAAGGCGGATTCCGCGCACGAGCCCCGAGACGTGGGCGGCGAGCAAGGCCGGGAGCGCGCGGGGCCTGAGCATGGACTTGCGCAGCACGGGCATCGACTCGATGGTCACGGATGCGCCGCGCGCTTCGATCTGCGCCTGGAGGGGGCCGCCCGCGGCGAGCACGACGTCGACGTGGGCCCCGTGGGCGAGGAACCCGGTCACGCTTTCGAGCAGCACCCGATCAGACCCGTAGAGCTCGGCGCTCGGATGAACGACGAGAATGCGTGGCTGTGCCATGGCGCCGAACCTCCGAAATAGGATATGTCACCCGAACGAGGGGTGGTCAAATACGAGTATTCCTCACATAATAGAGGAGAGCCCCGCCGATCGCCAACGCCACTGTCGCTATTCGCTTGCCGGGGCCTTCATCTTTTGTCCACATCTTGGGGAGTTTTTCATGGCACTGCAGGTATACCTGCGAGCGATCGCTACAGGATGGTGGATCGTCGTGATCACTCTTGTGGCCGGGCTCGGACTGGCGACGGCGTACAACTCTGTGAGCAGGCCGGTCTACTCCAGCAACGTCAAGTTCTTCGTCTCGACCCAGAGCGAGGTCGGCGAGACCCCCCTGCAGGCCGACGAGTTCGCCCAGAGACGCATCAACTCGTACGTTCAGCTGATGACCAGCGAGGCGATGATCAACAAGATCATCGACTCGAGCGGGGTCGACCTCAGCGTCAGCCAGCTCACCTCGATGGTCTCGGCATACTCCGATCCCGAGACGGTGCTGCTGGGAGTCGAGGTGCACGACACCGACAAGG
The DNA here is from genome assembly GCF_964263775.1 of Agreia sp. Lineage (NCBI taxonomy): Bacteria > Bacillati > Actinomycetota > Actinomycetes > Micrococcales > Microbacteriaceae > Agreia > Agreia sp. The sequence continues at coordinate 14,099 of NZ_CAXVWM010000180.1, forward strand.
ACCGCTCGTTCGACATCGCCCGTGCGATCGCCGAGGACTTCGGCGGACTCGTCGCCGAGCTCGACAACCGGGGCAATGCCGACGCGGCCAACGTCAAGCTCAACGTCGTCTCCGGCCCGACCCTCACCGACAAGGCGATCTCTCCACGCACGACGCTGAACCTCGCGCTCGGGGGGATCATCGGCATCGGCCTGGGCTTCGCCATCGCCATTCTGCGCAAGACGAGCAAGAAGACCGTGGGCACCGACGGCGAACTCGCCGAGGTGCTCGGATTGCACTCGGTCGGATTCGTGCCACGGCTGCATCGAGGTCACCCCGACGACGCCCGCGCCGCCCTGGCGCTCGCGACCGAACGGATCGTGACCAACCTCGGACTCGACGTTCTTCCCTCACCGGAGACCCGCGTCATCCAGGTCACGAGTGCCGGGTCGGGCGACGGCCGCACGCTGATCGCCTCGAGCCTCGCCTCGATGCTCGCCACCCTCGACCGTCGCGTCATCCTTGTGGATGCCGACCTGCGGCATCCGTCGCTCGGGCATGCATTCGGAATTCCCGACGGTCCGGGGCTGACCGACGTGCTCTCCGGCCGGGTACTGGTCGACGAGGCCATCCACGGCACCGGTGTCCCCCTGCTCTCGATGATCCACAGCGGCTCGTCCGTCGGCTCACCCGCCGAGCTGCTGACATCACGCCGGTTCTCGGAGTTCGTCGACGAGCTGGCGCACGATTTCGACATCGTCGTTCTCGACACCCCGGGACTCCTTCCGCACGTCGACGCCGCCGTCATCGCGAACAAAGCCGACGGCGTGCTGCTCGTCGTCAACCGTGACCGTACGACGAAACAGCAATTGCGCGATGCGATGGCCACGCTCTCGCACCGCTCGCC
>NZ_CAXVWM010000181.1:0-6063 GCF_964263775.1 Agreia sp.
CGTCGCTCACCGTGTAGGTGAGCAGAAAGCGCAGCCGCACGTTGCGGCCCATCGCCGCGCCGATCGGCAGCGACACCCGATCGTCGCCGTCGGAGGCGTAGCTCACGATGGTTCCGCCGCGGGTGATGATCTTCTCGTCGAGCTCGGCGTTGGCCTGCAGGTTGACCTCGACGATGGAGTCGACGCCCTTCGGCGCGAGCTTCTTGACGGCAGCGGCCACGTCGTCGGTCGTGTAATCGATGATGTGCTCGGCCCCGGCGCGGCGAGCGAACTCGGCCTTCTCGTCGGAGGAGACGGTGGTGATGACTCTCGCTCCCGCCCACGTGGCGAGCTGGATGGCCGCGTGGCCCACCGCGCCCGCCCCGCCCGAGACGAGGATGACGCGGCCCTCGAGAGACCCGGGTGTCAGGCGGTCGGGCAGGTTCTCGTTGGCCGTCAGGGCGAGCGCGGCGGTGAGGGCCGGGATGCCGAGGCTCGCGCCGTCGTCGAAGGTCGCGTTCTCAGGCAGCGCGACCGCGTGCGCCGCAGGTAGTGTCACGTACTCCTGGGCGGTGCCGTTGCTCGTGCCGAAGGCCACGTCCCAGAGCCACACGCGGTCGCCCACGGCGAACTGCGTCACGCCGTCGCCGACCGCGTCGACCACGCCCGCGCCATCCTGGTTCGGAACCTTCGGCTCGGCGAAGTCGCCGCTGCCGGCACCCGCGCGCGACTTCCAGTCGGTGGGGTTCACGCCCGAGACGACCACCTGCACGCGCACCTCGTCGGTGCCTGGCTCACGCTTCTCGCGCTCGCCGAGGGAGAGAACGCCGGAATTCCCGGTGTGGTCGTAGGTGACTGCGCGCATGCTGTGCCTCTTTCTGTTGTGACGGCGGCGGGCTAGTTCTGCGGGAAGCCCAGGTTGATTCCGCCGTGCGAGGGGTCGAGCCAGCGGCTGGTGATGGCCTTCTCACGGGTGAAGAAGTCGAAGCCGTGCACGCCGTAGGCCTTGTTCGAGCCGAAGATCGAGTCCTTGAATCCGCCGAACGAGTAGTACGCCACGGGTACGGGAATGGGCACGTTGATGCCGATCATGCCCACCTCGATCTCGTTCTGAAAGCGGCGCGCGGCTCCTCCGTCGTTGGTGAAGATCGCGGTGCCGTTGCCGTACTGGCTCGCGTTGATGAGCGCCACGCCCTCGTCGTACGACGCCACCCGAATCACAGACAGCACCGGCCCGAAGATCTCGTCGGTGTAGGCGCGGGATGTCACGGGCACGTTGTCGAGGAGGGTCGGGCCGAGCCAGAATCCCTCGGCCGCGCCGTCGACCTCAATGCCTCGCCCGTCGACGACGATCGTGGCGCCGTCGGTCGCGGCGATGTCGATGTAGGAGGCGACCTTGTCGCGGTGCGCCTCGGAGACGAGCGGTCCCATGTCGCAGTTACGGCGCCCGTCTCCGGTCTTCAGGGTGGCCATGCGCTGGGTGATCTTCTCGATCAGCTCGTCGGCGACGGGCTCGACGGCCACGACCACCGAGATCGCCATGCAGCGCTCGCCCGCCGAACCGAATCCGGCGTTGATCGCCGCGTCTGCCGTCAGGTCGAGGTCGGCATCCGGAAGCACCAGCATGTGGTTCTTCGCACCTCCCAGGGCCTGAACGCGCTTGCCGTTCTTCGCGGCGGTCTCGTAGATGTACTGGGCGATGGGGGTGGAGCCCACGAACGAGATGCTCTTCACGTCGGGGTGCTCGAGAAGGCCGTCGACCGCCACCTTGTCGCCGTGCAGCACGTTAAATACACCGTCGGGCAGGCCCGCCTCGGTGAAGAGTTCGGCGAGCCAGTTCGCCGCCGACGGGTCTTTCTCGCTGGGCTTCAGCACCACCGTGTTGCCCGCAGCGATCGCGATCGGAAAGAACCACATGGGTACCATGGCCGGAAAGTTGAACGGGCTGATCACGCCGACGACGCCGAGCGGCTGCCTCAGCGAGTACACGTCGACGCCGGTGGAGACGTTCTCGGAGTACTCGCCCTTGATCAGGTGCGGAAATCCGGTGGCCAGCTCGACGACTTCGAGGCCGCGGGTGATCTCGCCCAGCGCGTCGGAGAGCACCTTGCCGTGCTCACTGGTGAGGATGTCGGCCAACTCCGCCCTGCGCGATGCCAACAACTCGCGGAACGAGAACATCACCTGCTGCCGCTTCGTGATCGACGTGTCGCGCCAGCCCGGAAACGCCGCCTTCGCGGACGCGACAGCGGCGTCGATCTCGGCCTGGTCGGCCAGGGCGACCTGCTTGGTCACCACTCCGAGGGCCGGGTCGAAGACGGGGGCGGTTCGACCGGATGTCGACAGGTACTCGGCGCCGTCGATCCAGTGGTGCACGATGGGCTGGTTCTCGGTGGTGTCTGTCATTGAACTGCTCCTCACGTCGAAAGAGGGGCCACGGCCGGAGCCGCCCCTGCAGTCACGCTACGCCGAATCGCGCCCGTGCGCAGTGTCGATCTGTCTCTCGGATCGGCCGGTGAAGACGGTGTAATGCATGCGACCCGCGCGTGCCTAAAATGAGGGGCATGTGGGGTCATGCCGATAAGGGGAGCGAACCCCTCTCTGCGAGCCCGGGCCGCCAGGCCGCCGTCGGCAGTTCGGGCGGCGAGGCATCCCGTGCCCGCATCTGCCCGTCGTGCGCCACTGCGTCGATCGACGCGGCGAACTTCTGCTTTCGATGCGGAGCCGCGCTGCCGGGCGGCGCCGCGCTGCCGGGCGGCGCCGCGCCGCAGCCCGCAGAACGACGCTTCACGAGCATCCTGTTCGCCGACCTCGTGGGATTCACCGAGCTCGCCGAGCGCACCGACGCCGAAGACGTGCGTGAACTGCTGTCGGGCTACTTCGCCCTCTGCCGCAGCACGATCGAGACTCTCGGCGGAGTGGTCGAGAAGTTCATCGGCGACGCGGTCATGGCGGTCTGGGGCGCCACGCGCACCCGCGAAGACGACGCGGAGCGGGCGGTGCGGGCCGCCCTCGAACTGACGCGGGCCGTGGGCGACTACGGGCGGGCATCCGGCCAGGGCGCCCTCGCCGTGCGCGTCGGAGTCGTGACCGACGAGGTCGCCGTCGTGCTTGGAGCGGCGGGCGAGGGCATGGTCACCGGAGCCGCCGTCAACTTGGCCGCGCGCCTGCAGGCAGCCGCCGCCCCCGCGACGGTGCTCACCGACTCGCACACGCGCACCCTCACCGTCGACCGCATCGACTTCGGGCGCGAGACCCGCGTCGCCGTCAAGGGAATGGCCGACGAGGTGTCGGCCTTTCCCGCGCTCCGCGTCATCTCCGAGACCGGATCGGGCGCGGCTCCCGCGGCCGAGATTCTCACGACGCTCGTCGGCCGCGATGCCGAGCGCGACGTGCTCACCGCATCCTTCGATCGCGTGCTGGCCACCGGCCGACCGCACGTCGCGGTGGTCTCCGCCGACGCCGGCGTGGGCAAGAGCCGCCTCGTGCTCGAGCTGCGCGACCACCTCGACCACGTGCCGATGGCCATCATGTGGCACTCGGCGCGCTGTCTCTCGTATGGAGAGGGGGTCGCGTACTCGGCCCTCTCGGCGGCCATTCGCTCGCGCATTGGCTCGGTCGATGGCGAGAGCGAGGCCGTCGCCCGGGGGCGGCTGCGCAGCAAGCTCGTGAGCTGGAGCACGGCGGAAACCGCCGAACCGGCCGGGCTCGATTGGATGTGCGAGCGGCTCGCCCCGCTGCTGGGCGCCGACGCGGTCGACGCGCCGCAACTGGGATCCGGCTCCGCCGAGTACGGGCGCGACGAGTTCTTCACCGCCTGGTCTCTGTGGTTCGAGCGGATGTCCGCCGGCGAGAACGCCCCCGTCGTCTGGGTGATCGAAGACGCGCACTGGGCCGACGACGGACTGCTCGATTTCGTCGAGCACCTGCAGCGCACGAACTCGGCCCGGGTGCTGATCGTGATCGTCACCCGCCCCGAACTGCTCGGGCGGCGACCCGCCATCGGCGTGGGCGCAGACACCACGCTGCTCGAACTTGGCCCGCTCGACGACGAGTCGATCGGGGCGCTCATCGCGGGTCTGGCGCCCGAGCTGCCCCGCGACATCCTGCGTCTGCTGTCGACGCGGGTCGGGGGAGTACCCCTCTACGCGCGAGAACTTCTGCGCAGCCTCGTCGACGACGGCCTCTTGCAGGACACCGCAGACGGACTGCGCCTCTCGCCCGGAATCAGCGCCCGCGCGCTCGCCGATGCCGAACCCCCCGCCAGCCTGCGCGTGCTCATCGCATCCCGCCTCGACGCGCTCGAATCGGGCGCACGGCTCGTGGCCCAGCTCGCGTCGGTGCTCGGATTCTCGTTCTCACTTCCCGCGCTGGCTGCCGTCTCGCGGCGCTCGCCGGGCTCGCTTGCTGTCGACATGGCCACGCTGGAGACCCGCGGAATCCTGATCTCGGTCACCGACCCGCTCTCGAGCGAGCGCGGCCAGTATGTTTTCAGCCATCCGCTCATTCGCCAGGTGGCCTACGAGATGCAGTCGCGCAGGTCGCGCAGCGAGAGGCACCTCGCCACGGTCGACTTTCTCGAGACCTCGCCCGACGACGGATCCCAGTCGGCGGCCGTGATCGCCCAGCATCTCGTCGACGCGCTTCAGCTGCAGACCGCGCCCTCGGCATCCACCGAGTCTGCAGCCCGACGCGCCGTGCACTGGCTGCTCGCCGCCGCCGACTCGGCCCGCCGTCTCGGTGCCGCAACCGCGGCGCGCCGACTCTACGAGCAGGCCATCGACGTGTGGCCGCTGGCGAATCCCGCGGGCCGCGACGCCGACGGGCGAACGGTGCGCGACCTCGAGGCGCTCGCGGGCGAGGTGGCCGCCTCTGTCAGCAGCTGACGGGCGGTCACGACCTGACGTAGGCCTTCAGTGCGGCCACATCGGTGAGGCGCACGCGTCGGCCGTCGGCGGTGATGCGACCGTCGCGAGTGAGGGTGCGCAGTGCCGTGTTGAGCGACTGCCGGGCGACTCCGAGCTGAGCCGCGATGCCGGCCTGGCTCATGGGCAGCTCGACCGTGACCTCGTTCGCGTCGTGGCGCCACTCGGGAATGTAGGTGAGCAGCAGCTTGGCGAGTCTCCGCGGAAGGTCGAGAAACACGAGGTCGCTCTGGGTTCCGGTGAGGCGTCGCACGATCGAGGCGAGCTCTTCGACCACCGACATCAGTGCCTCGGGCGAGCTCTTCAGCAGGCTTCGGATGCGATCGGCCGGCACCGCGATCACCTGGGCATCATCGATCGACTCGGCCGTCGCCGAGCGTGCGCGGCCGTCCATCACAGAGAGATCTCCGATCGTGCCCCCGCCCTCAACGACAGAAAGGCCCAGCTCGGTGCCCTCGGACGAGCGCCGGGTGATGCGGATGCGCCCCGAGCGCACGATGTAGAAGTTGTCGCTGGCGTCGCCCTCGACGAACAGGCTCGTGCCGCGATCGAGCCTCACCACGGTGCTGTCGGCGGCGAGCGTCTCGAGCTGCTCGTCGGTGAACGGTGCCATCAGGGATGCGCCGCGCAGGTCGTAGATCGTCACTCCGGAGGCCATTCCGGCAGGGTACCAGCGACGGCGCTAGGGGAATCGTGTCACTAGTTCAGGAGGAGAGGCGAGCCGCGTGGATAGTGGCGGCGGCTGCGCGCTCCTCCTGAACTCGTTACGCCTCACTCAATCGCGGCTGCCGCGTCGAGGCTCAGCAGGCCTGCGAACTCGAGGTACTGCCGCCCGTCGCGGCTGATGTAGGTGACCAGGGTGTGCCCGCACGAGCGGCACAGCACGATCACGCCGTCGGCATCCCGCTCGACGATCGCCTCGCTCAGCGCTGCCGCCGTCGAGCAGTGCCGGCACGTGCCGACGGCCGTCGTGATGTCGAGGCGCAGAACCTCGGCGAGGGGGCCCGCGGCCGCGTTGCCGTCGAACCGACTCACCGGCAAATTCGCCTGCTGCGGGTGCTCGGGCATGTCAGCTTCCTCCAAATCGCTCGGTCTTGATGCGTTCGGCCGGATGCCCCAGGTCGACCAGGATGCTCGCGACCGCTTCGACGAAACCGGT
>NZ_CAXVWM010000182.1:0-8961 GCF_964263775.1 Agreia sp.
GAAGTAGTCACCCCGCGTTCCCTGAGCCTGTCGAGGGCCTCATCCTCGTCGACAGGCTCAGGGAACGACTCTTCTCGCACACCAGAAACGAACGGATCCATGACCGACCGACTCGCCGCCGTCGCTGATCTCCTTCCTCCGAAGAAACACCGCCAGACCCGCATCGGCCTCGTCGCCGGAGGCCTCGCCGCCTACTGGCCGCAGTTTCCCGAGCTGCTGCCGCAGCTGCAGGAGTCGAGCCGCTACGTCACGGATCGCTTCAATCAGCTCGACGCCGAAGTGATCGATGTGGGCTTCGTGTCCGATGCGCAGGAGGCCACGGTCGCCGCCGAAAGACTCCGCGTCGCGGATTGCGACCTCATCGTCATCTTCCTCACCACCTACCTGACCTCGTCGATGGTGCTTCCGATCGCCCAGCGCGCGAAAACCCCCGTGCTCGTGATCGACCTGCAGCCCACCGAGGCCATGGACCACGCCAACTTCGACACCGGCAAGTGGCTCGCCTACTGCGGCCAGTGCCCGGTTCCCGAGGTGGCCAACGTCTTCAAGCGCGCCGGCATCCCGTTTCGCAGCGTCTCGGGCCACCTGAAGCAGGAGTCCGCCTGGGCCCGCATCACCCAGTGGGTGCACGCCGCCGCCGTTCGCGGCGTGCTGCGCAACGCCCGCCACGGCCTGATGGGCCACCTCTACCCCGGCATGCTCGACGTGTCGACCGACCTCACCCTTGTCTCGACGCAATTCGGCTCGCACGTCGAGGTTCTCGAGTTCGACGACCTGCGCGTGCGGGTCGACGAGGTGACGGATGCGCAGGTCGCCGATCGCAAAGAACTCGCCCGGCGCCTGTTCCAGATCGACGACTCCGTGAATGACGACGACTTCTCGTGGGGCGCCAAGGTGTCTGTCGGGCTCGACCGCCTGGTCGAGGACTTCGACCTCGACTCGGCCGCCTACTACCACCGTGGACTGCAGGGAGAGCAGCACGAGCGCCTCGGCGCCGGCATGATTCTGGGCTCTTCCCTACTCACGGCCCGAGGCATCCCGTTCGTCGGCGAATACGAATTGCGAACGAGCCTCGCGATGCTCGCCGCCCACACGATCGGCGCCGGCGGCTCGTTCACCGAGATCCAGGCGCTCAACTTCTTCGACGATGTCGTGGAGATGGGCCATGACGGCCCCGCTCACCTTCAGGTCTCCGAACGCGATCCTCTGCTGCGCGGTCTCGGCATCTATCACGGCAAGCGCGGCTACGGCGTCTCGGTCGAGTTCGACGTGAAGCAGGGTCCGGTCACCACGTTCGGCATCGGGCAGGATGCCGACGGCAGCTACTCCTTCATCACCAGCGAGGGCGTCGTGAAGCCGGGGCCGCTGCTCGAGATCGGCAACACGACCTCGCGCGTCGACTTCGGCGGTGACCCCGGAGAATGGGTCGACGAGTGGTCGCAGACCGGCATCGGCCATCACTGGGCGCTGTGTGTCGGACACCGGGCCGCAGACATCCGGGCGGCAGCCAGCCTTCTCGGAATCGAGCACCGGCACGTCGACATGGCCGCGCTGCCGTCGTGGCGCTGAGACCAGGAGCACTCATGGCGACGCAACGCGTGTGCTTTCAGCTGCAGGTGAAGCCCGACCGCATCGAGGCATACCGCGAGGCCCACGCCGCCGTGTGGCCCGACATGCTCGAGGCATTGGATGCGACGGGCTGGCGCAACTACTCGATCTTTCTGCGACCCGACGGTCTTGTGATCGGCTATTTCGAGACCGACGACCTGAAGGCATCCCTCGCCGGGATGGCCGCGACGTCGGTGAACGATCGCTGGCAGGCGGCCATGGCCGACAACTTCGTCGACAGCGCCGTGCCCGCCGACCGCGCGTTCGACTACATTCCCGAGGTGTTCAACCTCGCCGATCAGCTGGCGGCCTCCCAGCGATTGTGAAACCCCGGATCACCAACTAACCTAGAAGAACTTGAATCGATTCATTTCCCCGCCCCGCGGGTGGATCTGGCTCACATGACTACTGCAGAAACACGGAGAATTTCAATGGTGCAATTCAGCGACATCGCGGCCCGGCTCGAGGGGCAGTCCATCGAACTGCCCTCGTGGGCATTCGGCAACTCGGGCACGCGCTTCCGCGTCTTCGGAACCCCGGGCACGGCACGCAATCCGGAGGAGAAGATCGCCGACGCGGCGCAGGTGAACAAGTACACGGGGCTCTCGCCCAAGGTGGCCATTCACATCCCGTGGGACAAGGTCGACGACTATGCGGCCCTGGGTGCCTACGCGAACGACCTGGGCGTCGAGCTTGGAACGGTGAACTCGAACACATTCCAAGACGAGGACTTCAAGTTCGGTTCACTCACCTCGTCGAACCCGGCCGTGCGCCAGAAGGCCATCGACCACCACCTCGAATGCATCGACATAATGGATGCGACGGGGTCGAAAGACCTCAAGATCTGGCTCGCAGACGGCACCAACTATCCGGGACAAGACGACATCCGCGGCCGCCAGGACCGGCTCGCCGAGTCGTTGCAGACGATCTACGACCGTATCGGCGACGACCAGCGCCTGGTTCTCGAGTACAAGTTCTTCGAGCCCGCGTTCTATCACACCGATGTTCCCGATTGGGGCACCTCGTACGCGCAGGTCGCCGCCCTCGGCGAGCGCGCCCTGGTCTGCCTCGACACCGGCCACCACGCGCCGGGCACCAACATCGAGTTCATCGTGGCCCAGTTGCTGCGCCTCGGAAAGCTCGGCTCGTTCGACTTCAACTCGCGCTTCTATGCCGACGACGACCTGATCGTGGGGGCGGCCGACCCGTTCCAGCTGTTCCGGATCCTCTACGAGGTCATCCGCGGGGGCGGCTACGGACCCGACTCGGTGGTGGCGTTCATGCTCGACCAGTGCCACAACATCGAGGCCAAGATCGCTGGCCAGATGCGCTCTGTTCTCAATGTGCAGGAGATGACCGCGCGCGCGCTGCTCGTCGACCGCACCGCACTCACCGCGGCGCAGGAATCGAACGACGTACTCGGCGCCAACGCCGTGCTCATGGACGCCTTCTACACGGATGTCCGGGGCCCGCTGGCCGAGTGGCGCGAGTCTCGCGGCCTTGCGGCCGACCCGATCGCCGCCTTCCAGGCATCCGGTTACCAGGAGAAGATCTCGGCCGAGCGCGTGGGCGCGCAGGCGAGCTGGGGCGCGTAGGCGAGCTGGGGCGCGTAGCCCGCCGACTCCCCTCGACGGGCGCGTGCGTATCGACTCTTTCGAGTGTCGGCGGAATAGAGGAGAGTAGAGACAGGTTCTCCCGATGAAGCGAATTCTGTGAGCCACCGCTCCGCTTCTCCCACACGCCTTTTTTCCACACCGTCTCAGCCCTGGAGTTCTCGTGACCGATCGCCTCGCACCGCCCACAGACTCCATGCCGGCCGTCGCACCGCTCGATGCGCCCGTCGCGCCCGCATCCGCCTGGGCCGAAGACCCGGCTCTGGCGGGGCGCAACCGCCTCGTCATCTCGCTGCTGCTCGTCTCGGCGTTCGTCGTCATTCTGAACGAGACCATCATGAGCGTGGCGCTGCCCGTGCTCATGAGAGACCTCGACATCGCCGCCGAGGCCGCGCAGTGGCTGACCACCGCGTTCATGCTCACCATGGCGGTCGTCATCCCGATCACCGGCTTTCTGCTGCAGCGGCTCAACACACGACCCGTGTTCCTCGCGGCCATGTCACTCTTCAGCGCGGGCACGTTCATCTCGGCCATGGCGCCGGGCTTCGAGGTGCTGCTCGCCGGGCGCGTCATCCAGGCCAGCGGAACGGCCATCATGATGCCGCTGCTCATGACCACCGTGCTCAACCTCGTGCCGCCGGCCACGCGGGGTCGCACCATGGGCAACATCTCGATCGTCATCTCGGTCGCCCCGGCCATCGGTCCCACGATCTCGGGCCTCATCCTCAGCGTGCTCGACTGGCGCTGGATGTTCTGGCTCGTTCTGCCCATCGCCGTCGGCGCGCTGGTGCTCGGCTTCTTGAAGATCCCCAACGTCACCGAGCCGCGCAAGGCTCCCCTCGACGTGTTCTCGGTCATACTTTCGGCGTTCGCGTTCGGCGGGCTGGTCTACGGACTCAGCTCTCTCGGCGGCAACAGCGCAGAAGGCGGCATGCCCGGCTGGCTTCCTCTCGCCATCGGAATCGTCGCGCTTGCCGTATTCATCCTGCGTCAGATCGGCCTCGCCCGACACGAGAAGGCGCTGCTCGATCTCCGCGTCTTCCGTTCGGGTACTTTCTCGGTCGCCATCGCCATGCTCGCCATCAGCATGATGGCCCTCTTCGGAATGCTCATCATCCTGCCCCTGTACACGCAGAATGTGCTGGGCCTCGATACGCTCTCGACCGGGTTGCTGTTGCTTCCGGGCGGGCTGCTGATGGGCATCCTGGCGCCGTTCGTGGGCCGCGCCTACGACCGCTTCGGACCGCGGGTGCTGCTGATTCCGGGCTCCATCATCGTGAGTGCCGCATTCTGGGGCATGACCCTCTTCACCGCGACCACGTCATGGGGCTGGGTGCTCGCCGCGCACGTCACCATGAGCCTGGGCCTGGCGCTGCTGTTCACGCCGCTGTTCACCGCGGGCCTCGCGTCGCTCACGCCGAAGCTCTACTCGCACGGCAGCGCCGTCGTCGGAACCGTTCAGCAGCTCGCCGGAGCCGCCGGCACTGCCCTGTTCGTATCGGTCATGGCGAGCCAGGCGATCGCCCTCTCGGGTGGCAGCGCACCGAGCGCAGTCGACACTGCCGGAGGCATCCACGTGGCCATTATGTGCGCAGCGTTCATCTCCCTCGCAGCGATCGCGATCTCGTTCTTCGTGAAGGCGCCTGCCCAGTCAGAAGACGCGCCGCGCGACGCGGTGCCCGCGGGCCACTAAGCGCACCGGCTCGTTCGGGTCAACTCGGGGAGGGCGGCAGTATGCGCACGCGGGCCGCGGCCGCGCGCTCCTGCGCTCGAGCGAGCCTCGCTCTGCCTGCGGGCCGGATGACGTAGCCCGTGACGGGGTCGACCTGGTCGAGGTCTGGCCGGAGCGTGCGACTCACGGTGTAGCCCGCGGCGTGCTCGGCTGCGCGGCGCCTCGCCAGGTCGGCCCGCCGATACCAGGAGATGCCGCGGGAGTGCCGCCCTGCGAGCAGCGCGTGTCGGGCGGGAACAGGTTCACGCGATCCTGTTCCCCATGCGGGAGCGACCGGCGCGGCCGTGTTCCGCACGTCGGTCACGATCGCCGGCGCCACCTCGGGATCCTCCCCGCGCGAGATGATCTGCCGCGCGCGCAGCACGGCCCATTCGGATGGCGACAGCTCGGGGCCGCCGGCATCCAGCAGCCGTGCAGCCGACCGCGCCCGCTTCTCCTCGACTGGAGTGAGCGCACGCTCGCCCGCGCGCCTGATCACGATCGCCGTGGCGGGATCCAGCTGATCGACCTGCACCGGGCCGGAGCGCGAGAGCGTGTAGCCGGCTTCGAGCTCTCTCAGGGCGATTCGTGCGGCGGTGCCATGGCGGCTGGATGCGATGCGGATCGCCACGCCGCTCATGACGGCTATGACGAAGGCCGGGACACGCAGGAAATCGGAGCCCTGCACCAGCGACACGATGACCACCACGATCCCGCTCGCGAGCAGGAGTCCGGCCACATACTGCACCGCTCGCCAGATCGATCCGATCCGCTCCGACGACGGTCCGTAGACCGGCTCCCGACGCACGACGTCGCCCAGAAGCTCGTCGGCGGTGCGACTCGGGAGTTCGAGATCGGCCGCCAGCGTCCGCCGAATCGGATCGAGTTCCGGCACCGCCTCGCGCCACAGGTCCATCCGGTTCACATGGGCATCGGGCCTGCCGCGCAACTCGTTCACCGCCGTGGCGAGGCGCACCAGGTCGATTCCCCGCCCGTTGAGGACAGCCGCCAGGCCGGTCGCCGGCGAATAGACGAGCAGGGGAATGGTCGTCGAATTCGCCTGGATCGTGATCGCTTCTCTCAGGTTCTGCGCGCTGCCGCTGGGGCCGGGCAGCGTGACGCTCGCCAAGCCGATGCGGTCGATATCCGACCAGGGGATGAACGCCCGCCAGTCGGAAGCGATGCTCCGGTCGATGGGAGCGGACAGCTCGTGGAGTCTGACTCCGTCGCCGTCGAAGACCACCTGGAACGGGTCGCCGAGACTTCGCAGCCGGTCGCCGTAACCCGCCTGCCACAGTCGGGTCAGTGTCTGCCCCGATATCGACGCGTGCAGGTGGATGTCGGACGGTCGCGACTGTCCTGCTGATCCCCCGGCCATGCTTCAATCATGCCGTCGACTTGTCACTGCACGCGCAGGATCGGGCTTGGGCACGCCCGCCGCCACACCCGCCGACGTGTTACTTTATGTGAGATAGCAGCGCCAAGCTCACGTCGGGAGGCGACCAATGGCGACGACTCGCGGCTTCGGCGCCGAGGCCCGGCGCGATGCGCTGCTCGAAACCCTGCGCTCCGAGGGCGGCGTGCGCCTCGAACCCGCGGCCGAGCGACTCGGCGTCAGTGTGATGACCGTGCGCCGCGACCTCGATGAACTGGATGCGGCTGGCCTGGTCAGACGGGTGCGCGGCGGGGCCGTGCCGGCGCTCGACGCGCGACCGTTCAGCGAGCGGCGCGGCACGTCACTGGCCGCGAAGGCGCGCATCGCAGAGAAGGCCGCCGCTCTCCTGCCGGGCGCGGGGTCGATCGCGGTCGACGCATCCACAACCGCCGGGGGCCTCGCCGGCCACCTCAACCCGACCGGCCCGTTGACCGTCGCGACCAACAGCTACGAGAACTTCGTCGCGTTGAACGGGAAGGCTGCCGTTTCGCCCATTCTCGTCGGTGGCGAACTCGATGAACGCACGGGCAGCTTCGTCGGGCTCATAGCCTGTCAGAGCGCCCAGTCCATGCTGTACAGCCGCCTCTTCGCGTCGGCGTATTCGCTGGATGCGCCGAACGGCAGCTCGGAGGTATCACTCGCGGAGAGCCAGGTGAAGCGGGCGTTCGCAGAGCGGGCCCGCGAGATCGTTCTGCTCGTCGACTCGTCGAAGCTCGGCCAGCAGGCGCTGGCCGTGGGCTTCGCGTGGCACGAGATCGGCGTCCTCGTGACCGAACTCGACCCATCCGATGCGGCCCTCGACCCCTACCGCGACCTCGTCGACCTCCTCTGAAGCCGCTCCACCCCTTTCGCCGATGAGGAAATACGTGCGACTCGCCGCCATCAAAGCGCTGTCGAGCGGGGTGGCGCGAGTATTTCCTCATCCGCGAAAGACACGTCACCATTGTGGTGTCGCGTTAGATTTTGTAACATCTAACAAAACGCAACAAACCCCCGTGCATTGGAGCGCCCCATGACTTCCCCCGAAACCCCCGTGGCTGCTGCCGAACTGATCGCGCGCTCGAACCGGCTGGGACAAGACCCGAGGAACACGAACTACGCGGGCGGAAACACGTCGGCCAAGGGCTTCGCCACCGACCCGGTCACCGGCGAAGAGGTCGAGCTCATGTGGGTCAAGGGTTCTGGCGGAGACCTCGGCACTCTTACGGAGACAGGTCTCGCCGTGCTGCGCCTCGACCGCCTGCGCTCGCTCGTGAACGTCTATCCCGGTGTCGACCGCGAAGACGAGATGGTCGCCGCCTTCGACTACACCCTCTTCGGCAAGGGAGGCGCGGCCCCCTCGATCGACACCGCCATGCACGGACTCGTCGAAGCCGCCCACGTCGACCATCTGCACCCCGATTCCGGCATCGCCATCGCGACGGCCGCCGACGGCGAGGCGCTCACGAGCACGATCTTCGGCGACAAGGTCGTCTGGGTGCCGTGGCGTCGGCCCGGCTTCCAGCTCGGCCTCGACATCGCCGAGATCAAGCGTAAGAATCCGGATGCGATCGGCTGCATCCTGGGCGGCCACGGCATCACCGCGTGGGGCGACACGAGCGACGAGACGGAGGCGAACAGCCTGTGGATCATCGACACCGCCGCCCGATACATCGCCGAGCACGGAAAGGCCGAGCCTTTCGGCCCGGCCCGCGACGGCTTCGGCCCCCTCGACCCGGCAGGGAGACGCGCGAAGGCCGCCGCCCTCGCCGCCACTCTCCGCGGCCTCGCCTCGGTCGACGCCCCCAAGGTGGGCAGCTTCACCGACGCAGACGTCGTGCTCGACTTCCTCGCCTCGAGCGAGGCGCCCCGCCTGGCCGAGCTGGGCACGAGCTGCCCCGACCACTTTCTGCGCACCAAGGTCAAGCCGCTGATCCTCGATCTGCCGGCCGACGCATCCATCGACGACTCGATCGCGCGCCTCATCGAGCTGCACGCCGAGTACCGCGCCGACTACCAGGCCTACTACGACAGGCACGCCACCCCCGATTCGCCCGCGATCCGCGGGGCCGACCCGGCGATCGTGCTCGTTCCCGGCGTGGGCATGTTCAGCTACGGCGCCAACAAGCAGACCGCCCGCGTGGCCGGCGAGTTCTATCTCAACGCCATCAACGTGATGCGCGGCGCCGAGTCGCTCTCGACCTACGCTCCGATCGAAGAGAGCGAGAAGTTCGCGATCGAGTACTGGGCCCTCGAAGAGGCGAAGCTGCAGCGGCTGCCCAAGCCGAAGTCGCACGCGACACGCGTCGCGCTCGTGACCGGGGCGGCATCCGGAATCGGCAAGGCCATCGCGACCCGCCTCGCGAACGACGGCGCGTGCGTCGTGATCGCAGACCTCGACCTCGAGAAGGCCCAGGATGCCGCCGCGCAGCTCGGATCGACCGACGTTGCCATCGGCGTGCAGGCCAACGTGACCAGCGCAGACGAGATCCAGGCCGCGATCGACGCCGCCGTGCTCGCTTTCGGCGGTCTCGACCTCGTAGTGAACAACGCCGGACTCTCGTTGTCGAAGCCGCTGCTCGACACCACGGAGGGCGACTGGGACCTGCAGCACA
>NZ_CAXVWM010000183.1:0-52535 GCF_964263775.1 Agreia sp.
GGCTCTTGTCGATCTTCAGGATGTCCATGGGAAAGCGTACGAGGGCGCCGACCGACGAGTCGTCTGACCCGTAGTCGTCGAGGGCGATGATGACGCCGGCATCCTGCATCACCTAGGCCTCACGGCGCAGGTCGTCGGTGACCGAGCGAAGTGATCTTTCGTTGAGTTCGATGCAGAGCGAGACTTTCGGATGCGACTGGGCGACATCGCGGATGAAGGGCCCGAGGTGCTCCTCGCCGATCTGCCCGAGCTCGAGGTTGACGGTCATGCACGCGATACTCGGCTCGAGCGCGTGGAACTTCTCCGCAGCATCCATGGCTTTCACGATGATCTGCCTCGTGAGCTCGTCCATGAGTCCGAGGCTCTTGGCTCGAGCGACGAGCGACGACGGTGAGATGGGCCCCAGTTCAGGGTCGATGTAGCGAACGAGCGCCTCGAACGCCCAGATGCGACCCTGGTCGATGCTGACGATCGGCTGGAACGCCAGCGTCAGCCGGTTCTCGGTGATCGCCCGGGCGACGATGTCGTTGGTTCGGGTCGAGCGGTGCGACGCGATGCTGACGCTGCTGCCCTCGGCCGGGCCGCCCTGGCGCCTCGAACGCTTGACCTGGAGCATGCTGCGGTCGGCATCCACGACGAGAAGCTGCGCGTCGATCTCTCGGTGACCGGAGAAGGCGAGACCGGCGCTGACCACGGGTCGAAACTCCTGACCGTCGAGCGTCAGGGGCATCCCGATGTCGTGGATGATCCCGTCTGCGAGTTCCTTGCTCTGCGCCACGGTCTGCAGTTCGGTCAGGATCGCGACGAACTCATCACCGCCGATGCGGGAGACGAAGTCGCGTCCTCCGACCGAGTTGCGAAGCCGGGCCGCAACAGCCTTCAGCAGCTCGTCCCCCGTGTGGTGACCGCGAGAATCGTTGAGCCTCTTGAAGTTGTCGAGGTCGATGAAGAGCACGGCGATGCCCGTGTGGTACGACCTGTTCTCGTTGGCTTCGACCAGCGCCGCCTGAAAGGCTCCGTAATTGGGAAGGCCCGTCAGCGGGTCGCTGTTGGCCCGCCGCTCGAGACTGTCGACGTCGTGCTGGATGCGCGCGGTCTCGCTCGCCATATGGGCGAGGGCGGTGAGGGCCTGCTCGTCCTCGCTTCCGAGGGGAAGGGCGCCGAGACGTCGCGACGCGACGATGTACTCGTCGACGCCGAACTCCAGCCGCACCGGCGCACCGATCTCGCCGGGGCCGGGCGGATCATCGCGCACCTCGGTCTCCCCTGCTTGCAACACCGTCTGCGCCCGCACCTCGAGGGCCCTGCGAAGACCGGTCCGTGTGGCCCAGGGCAGCTGGACCGCGGCCGTGACGACCCCGCTGAGACGACGGTGCACTGTGCGGAATCGAACCCACTGGCCGATAACGAGGAAGAGGGTGGCGGCGAGCAGGATCACCAGGGGGGTGGACCTGGCATCGGGATCGCGGTCGAGCCACGGGATGATCGCGCCATCGATCGAATTGATGAGCGTCGACACGACGGCGACGAGCAGTACGACCCCGAAGATGCTCAACGGATTCAGCGCCGACAGGCCGAAACGCTTCTCGAGACTCCACCGACCGCGATTGCGAATGAACTCGATCAGCATCGCGACGCCGAAGTAGCAGAGACTCGCGACGGTGTAGCTGACGATCTGCCAGACTCCGGCGCGGGTCAACTCGTTGTGCACCACGACGAAAGCCACGGCGCCCAGCGAGCTGATGCCGGCGACGTACAGGGCGATGGGGACGTTGCGCAGCACAATCATCTTAGAGATCGTCAAGCCGATCGACCAGATCGCCACGGCTAGCAGATATTCGGATGCCGGGCGCGAGATCGCGAGGAGCGATACGGCTACGCCGAGCATGGGAAGACCAGCGATGCGCCCTGTGGGGATGCGCAGGTGTGCGCACATGATGCACCCCAGTACTGTGACCAGGTCGACCGTCCACGAACTGGGCGGAGCGAGGACGGCCCCATAGATCGCGTAGCCCAAAACAAAGACGGCGAAAGCGATGAACGGCGTGGCGAAGATGCGGTCGAAGACCGAAAGTCTGAAACGATCAGCCATGAGCCCCGTCCTTTTTCGACGCCGCGCCTGCCTCTCAGGACGCGAGATGCAGTGCCTTGGCGGTGCTCTTCAGCACCTTTCGGGCCGTCGCCGGCGAATCAGTCAAGCGGGTTCCCAGCGACGGAATCATCGAGCGAATCTGCGGCACCCACCGAGCGTAGTCGTCGGGAAAGCATCGTTCGAGCACGTCGAGCATGATCGGCACGGCCGTGGATGCGCCGGGAGAGGCCCCGAGCAGGCCCGCGATCGACCCGTCGGCAGACGCGATGAGCTCGGTGCCGAACTGAAGCACTCCCCCGCGGTCGGCGTCTTTCTTCATGACCTGAACCCGCTGCCCCGCGGTGATGAGATACCAGTCTTTCGGATCCGCCGTGGGCATGAATTCTTGCAGAGCGGCGAACTTCTTCTTCTTGCCCGCCAGCAGCTCGCCGATCAGATACTTCATGAGGTCGAGGTTGTCGCGTGCGACGGCGAGCATCGG
The DNA here is from genome assembly GCF_964263775.1 of Agreia sp. Taxonomy (NCBI): domain Bacteria; kingdom Bacillati; phylum Actinomycetota; class Actinomycetes; order Micrococcales; family Microbacteriaceae; genus Agreia; species Agreia sp. The sequence continues at coordinate 2,574 of NZ_CAXVWM010000183.1, forward strand.
GCCGAGGTTGTGCGCCCGGATCGATCCGGGCAAATCGAGCCACGAGCCCTTCTTCAAGAACTTCGGGCTGAACCCTGCGTAGGGGCCGAAGAGCAACGACGCTTCGCCGTCGACGACCCGGGTGTCGAGGTGGGGAACACTCATGGGGGGAGCGCCCACAGCGGCCTTGCCGTACACCTTCGCACGATGCTCAGCGACGACGGCGGCATTGTCTGTGCGATAGAATTGGCCACTGATCGGGAACCCTCCGAACCCCTTGATTTCAGGAATTCCGGACTTCTGGAGCAGGTGCAGCGCGCCGCCGCCCGCTCCCACGAACACGAATCGGGCGTTCACCGTCGTGGGCCTCGAACCGATGACCTCGGTGACGGCGACATTCCACGTGCCATCTTTCTGACGGCGCAGGTTCGACACCGAATGCTCGGTCGCAAGGCTCGCGCCGCGACTGGTGAGGAAATCGAAGAGATGACGCGACAGCGAGCCGAAGTCGACATCGGTGCCCGCGTCGATTCGGGTCGCCGCAACGACCTCGTCTTTCTTGCGGCGGCGCATCAGCGCGGGAGCCCACTCGTAGATGACAGCGGGATCTTCGGTGTACTCGATGCCCTCGAAGAGCGGTTCGTTCCGAAGCACGTCGTAGCGCTTGCGCAGGTACTCGACGTTCTTCTCGCCCCGCACGAACGTCATGTGCGGCGCCGTGTTGATGAAGGTCGAGGGGTCGGGAATGTCACCGTGCTCGACGAGGTACGACCAGAATTGACGGCTCATCTGGAACTGCTCGTTGATGGCAATTGCCTTCGATGCCTCGACCGTGCCGTCGGGCCGCTCCGGCATGTAGTTGAGCTCGCAGAGTGCTGCGTGGCCCGTGCCCGCGTTGTTCCAGGGGTTGGAGCTCTCACCCGCCACATGACCCAGTCGTTCGAATATCCTGATCGACCAGTCCGGCTGGAGGATCGAGAGAAATGTGCCGAGGGTGGCGCTCATGATGCCGCTACCGATCAGAACGACGTCTACGGGTTTGCCTGCTGCGCTCACATCTTCCATGATACGACTGCCCGAGCGAGCGCCAGGCGGCTCAAGACACCAGCCCGTCTTCTGCCGCTCGACGAATCAGATCTTGTTTCGAATGCGTCGGCCTGCCCGAGGCCGCGTAATGATCACGAATGCGCGAGAGGTGGGTCTTGACAACCTCGAACGAGAGCCCGAGCTGCAGACCGATGTCGACGGGACTCAGGCCGTCGGCGTACAGCCTGAGGATCTCGAGTTGCGCGTCGATGAACGTGTTCGACTCGTGCACCGAGGACCACGCCGAACGCACCGCGTCGACGACAGCGTCTGCGGGCGAGGATTTCGGCACGAACGCCGACGCGCCGGCGGCTAACGACCGTTCGCGCAGCTCATCGGTCTCGAGGGAGCTGACGACCACGACGAGCGCACCAGCGGCGAGGCAACTCGTCACCCGCGTCTCGATGGAGATCGACTCCTGCAACTGCAGATCCATCACCACGACATCGGGAGCGAACGCCGGATGCCCGATCAGCTCGAACCATCCGGTGACGCTGATGACCACATCGAGATCTGCGGCGTTGCTGCGCATGTACATGGTGAGGCCGTCGAGCACGAGCTCGTGATCGTCGACGATTGCAACGCGACAGGATCGCACAATCGACTGCGGTATCACGTTGTCCCCCTGAATATGCCCACGCACGCAGTCCGACTCCCCCCAGAGGCGCGCGATCACTTCACACTACTCGCAAATCGAGTTGACCGCTGAGGCGGCGGCGCACTACAAGCCGAGCCGTTCGAGTTCTTCCGACATCCGTTTCGCCATCTCGGCGTACCCGTCGTCGTTCGGATGCAGGCCGTCGCCGGCCATCCACTCCGGGTGACCTTCTATCCAGTGCGACGCGCCCTCGATGTGGTCGGCCCCGATGACGCGCGCCTCGTCGGCGACCCATCCGCTGATCGTCGCCAGCGACGCAGGGCGGTCATCGGTGTACCAGAACGGCTCGACCACGATGATGCGGGTCTCGGGAAGCGCAGAACGCAGGGTCGTGAAGTCGGAGACGATGGCGGCGTGCACGTCGTCAGACCGCGCGGGCATCGAGAAGTTGTCGTTGAGCCCCATCGTCACGAAGAGAATGTCGGGCTCGGATGCGATGACCGCGTCGACGAGGTCGCCCCCGGCGGGCAGGCTGCCGCGATTGTTCACGAAGCCCAGGCCGTTGACGCTCGGGTTGACCTCGTTCCACCCGCGATCAGCGGAGACGATCGTGGACCACCGCTTGCTCGGGTCGCTCGCCCCCGTGCCCAGGGTGTAGGAGTCGCCGTAGAAGGCGACGACCGGTCCTCCCGGGATGGCGTTGCCCGCGCGCGGTTCGCTCCGAGCGCCCGTCTTGTGATACGCCAGCACGGCTCCACCTCCGACGGCGATTGCGAGCACGACGAGAAGAGCGATCAGGATCGCCGGTCGCCGTGAAGTCATGCAGCTTATTCGGAGCGATTCACCTCGGGGTTTGCTCCGCCTCCGGGCGCGCCCAGGGGATTCGTGGCGTTTCGACGCCGGTCAGCGTCTGCGTCTTCCATTCGGCCCGTAGATGATGATTCCGGCCACGGGAATCAGGGTGAACCACAGCCAGCTGTAACTCCACCCGAAGGCGCTGCTCGTGACGAAGAAGAGGGCGAGCGAGGCGAACGGCACGATGGCCATGACGGTCTCTCCGACCCGGCCCGTCTTGGTCGCCTGCGGCTCTTTCCCGCCTTCGGTCGCGCCCGGGGCGGCGTGCACGGCGGGCGACGAAGCGCGTGGTGTGGCGTGCACGATCTCGGGTGCACCGTAGTCGGGGACTCCGTCGGCCGGTGCGTCGGTGGCCGGTGCGTCGGTGGCCGGAGCGTCGGTGGCCGGTGCCTTGTCAGTCGATGCGTCGCCGACGGTCGAGGGGAACGTCGTTGCCGGAAGATCGTCGAACAACGGGGCGAGGTCGCCTCGTGTCACCGCATTGCGCGCGGCCTTGCTGCGCTCGGCGAACTCGGTCTCGGTGAGCCGACCCTCGGCCACGTGCTGGCGCAGCTCGGTGACCGCGCGATCACGCTCCGCGGTGCTGAGGCGATGTGCAGGGTTGCCCGAGTAGTCCGGAATGCTCATACCGACATTGTGCCGGTACGCCGCCCCACACGCATCCATAAAGCGGATGCGCGCGGCGCTGCCTGACGCTAGACGGCGACGGCGACGGCGACCGAACGCTCGGCCGCGATGTATTCGGCGATCTGCACGGCGTTCAGCGCGGCCCCTTTGCGGAGGTTGTCGTTGCTGATGAACAGTGCCAGGCCACGACCCGCGGGGGCACCCTCGTCGGCTCGGATCCGGCCGACGTAGCTCGGGTCGCTTCCTGCGGCCTGCAGCGGCGTCGGAACATCGGACAGCTCGACACCGGGAGCGTTCGACAGCAGCTCCGTGGCGCGCTCGGGGCTCAGCGACGTGGCGAACTCTGCATTGATCGACAGCGAGTGGCCGGTGAACACGGGAACGCGCACGCAGGTGCCGCTGACGAGGAGCTCGGGCAGTTCGAGGATCTTGCGGCTCTCGTTGCGCAGTTTCTTCTCTTCGTCGGTCTCATTGAGGCCGTCTTCGACGATCGACCCGGCGAGGGGGATGACGTCGAAGGCGATGGGTCGTACGTACGTTTTCGGGTCGGGCATGGTGACCGCGTCTCCGCGGTGCACGAGCTGAAGGAGATCGGGGTCGGCCACGGCGGCGCGAGCCTGGCCGGCCAGCTCTTCCGCGCCCGCGAGTCCGCTTCCCGAGACGGCCTGGTAGGTCGAGACGATGAGTCGCGTGAGTTTCGCTTCTTCGTGCAGCACCTTGAGCACCGGCATTGCGGCCATCGTGGTGCAGTTGGGGTTGGCGATGATGCCCTTGCGTGCGTCGGAGATGGCGTGCGGGTTGACCTCGCTCACCACCAGCGGAACGTCGGGATCCATGCGCCAGGCACTGGAGTTGTCGATGACGAGCACGCCGGCAGCGGCGAACCGCGGCGCCTGGGCGCGCGAGCCCGTTGCGCCCGCTGAGAAGAGGGCTATATCGAGGCCGGCCGGGTCGGCGGTCTCGGTGTTTTCGACGACGATCTGCTCGCCCCGGAACTCGAGGGTCGTGCCGGCCGAACGCGCCGTGGCGAAGAAGCGGATGCTCGCAATCGGAAAATCTCGTTCCTCGAGCAGGCGGCGCATGACTGTGCCGACCTGCCCGGTCGCTCCGACGACTCCAACGTTCAATGCCAGTGCAGCCACTCTGTCTCCGCAAATCTCGACGCAGTGCGCCCGACCCCCAGTAGGAGGCACGAGCGACATTTACCATAGGCGGCACGATTGGCCGCGCTCGCCCATGGTAGCAAGGGATCGGGCCCGTATTAGGCGGACTGCACGCAGGACGGCGGCCACCAAGCGAAGCACGAAACCCTCACGAGCGATGCTTCTTCTGTGCGGCTCACCTCCCGCGAGGCGAGACTCACCGTGGCCTAGCGGCCGGTGCCGCCGTGCACCACGGCGTCGGTGTCGGCGTCGAGGCCGAATGCCGTGTGCACCACGCGCAGCGCGTCGTTGATCGTGTCGGCGCGGGTCACGACCGAGATGCGAATCTCGCTCGTCGAGATCATCTCGATGTTGATGCCCGCCTCGTAGAGTGCTGTGAACAAACGGGCCGACACTCCCGCGTTGGTGCGCATACCCGCGCCGACGAGCGCCAGTTTTCCGATCTGGTCGTCGTACTGCAGGCTCAGGAAGCCGACGTCGGGCTGGTCCGCTCGAAGGGCGGTGAGAACCGTCTGGCCCTCGGTCTTCGGCAGGGTGAACGAGATGTCGGTGAGACCGGTGGACGCGGCCGACACGTTCTGCACGATCATGTCGATGTTTGCACCGGTCTTCGCGACGAGGTTGAAGATCTGCGCCGCCTTTCCGGGAATGTCGGGCACACCGACGACCGTGATCTTGGCTTCACCCAGATCTGTCGCGACTCCGGCGATGAGCGGCTCTTCCACGGCGTTCTCACTCTCTGTGGGGAGACCCTCCGAGGGGTTCTCCGATGGGTTGTAGACGATGGTGCCCTCGTTGTTGTTGAACGAGGAGCGCACGTGCAGGGTGACACCATGGCGGCGGGCGTATTCGACGGCACGGATGTAGAGGACCTTGGCGCCGTTGGCCGCCAACTCGAGCATCTCTTCACTCGTGATGCGGTCGATCTTCTTCGCCTTGGGAACCACGCGGGGGTCGGCTGTGAAGATGCCGTCGACGTCGGTGTAGATCTCGCAGACGTCGGCGTCGAGGGCCGCGGCCAGCGCCACCGCGGTGGTGTCGGATCCACCCCGACCGAGGGTCGTGATGTCTTTGGTGTCGCGGTTGAAGCCCTGGAAGCCGGCGACGATCGCGATGGCGCCCCCGTCGAGCGCTTCGCGGAGGCGAACGGGCGTGACGTCGACGATGCGCGCGGAGCCGTGTCGGGCATCCGTGATCATGCCGGCCTGGCTGCCCGTGAACGAGCGCGCCTCGTGCCCGAGGCTCGTGATGGCCATCGCGAGCAACGCCATCGAGATGCGCTCCCCCGCGCTCAGCAGCATGTCGAGCTCACGCGGCGCCGGCATGGGCGTGACCGCGTGGGCCAGGTCGAGCAGTTCGTCGGTGGTGTCTCCCATGGCCGAGACGGCGACGACGACGTCATTGCCCGCCTTGCGCGTCTCGACGATGCGCTTGGCGACGCGCTTGATGCTCTCGGCGTTGGAAACGGATGATCCGCCGTACTTCTGCACGATCAAGCTCACGTAAACACTCCTGAAATGACGAGGATGGGTCCGGCGTGCAATTCTAGCGGGCGCGCGGGGTCACGCTTTGGCTTTGTCGTAGCTGTCGACGATCGCGACGCTCACCGGAAACTGCACCGGAGCCGCGCCGAACAGGAGCCTGCCCGCGTCTTCGGCCGCGGCGCGCACCTCGGCCGCGACGACGTCTGCCTGCCCGGCAGGAGTGTGCACCACGATCTCGTCATGCAAGAAGAAGACCAGATGGGGTCGTGCACGAAGGGGCACCTCGGGGCTCAGCAGAGTGAGGCGGCGGCGCAGACCTGCCATCCACGAGAGCGCCCACTCGGCGGCCGTTCCCTGCACCACGAAATTGCGCGTGAAGCGACCCCAGCTTCTGCGAGCGGTCTTGGCGCGGGTCTGCACGGCTTCGCCCGCCCCCTCCTGCTGCGCGTCGAACTGCGCCTCGCGCCACTCAGGCGACGGATTCGGGGATGTGCGGCCCAGGTGCGTCGATACCACGGCGCCGCTTTCGCCGAGGCGCGCCGCCTCTTCGACGAAGCGGATGGCGTCGGGATAGGACCGCGCGAGCCTGGGCAGCATGCGGCCGCTCTTGCCCGTCGTGGCGCCGTACATCGCTCCCAACATGCCGACCTTGGCGGCCGCTCGGGTGTCGACGGCCCCGGATGCCACAATGCCGTCGTAGAGATCGCGGTCGCGCCCCGCGAGAGCCATCGCACGGTCGCCCGACATGGCCGTGAGGATGCGGGGCTCGAGCTGCGCGGCATCGGCGACCACGAACATCCACCCCGGGTCTGCGACGACGGCGCCGCGCACCTGGTGCGGCAGCTGCAGCGCTCCCCCGCCGTCGGCGGCCCAACGGCCGGTCACGACGCCGCCGGGCACGTAGACGGGGCGGAACCGGCCGTCCTCGACCCACGTGTCGATCCAGTTCCAGCCGTTGGCCGAGAGCAGCCGCGACAACTTCTTGTACGCCAGCAACGGCTCGATGACCGGATGCTCATGGCGAGCGAGCTCCCACCGGCTCGTGCTCGAGACATCGACCCCCGCACGTCGCAGCGACTTGACCAGTTCGACGGGCGAATCGGGGTTCGCGGTCGGGTCGTCGATCGCCGCGCGGATCTCGAGGAGCAGCTCGTGCATGCGTGCGGGACGATGCCCGGGCTGCGGCCGCTCGCCGAGCAGCTCGACCAGCAGCTCGTTGTGCCGGGATGCGTTCCACGGCAGGCCGGCGAACTGCATCTCGATGGCGATGAGACTGCCGGCGGACTCCGCCGCGAGGAGCAGCGCGAGACGGTTGGGGTCGGGGGCGCCCGCGACGGCAGCGCGCTGCAGCTGGAACTCCTCGACGGGATCGGGCTGCGTCGCGTCGTGAAGTGCGCGCTGCACGCCCAGCTCGAAGAGCGTGTCGGTCTCACCCGGCGCGGCCCATGCGCCCGGCGCGTCCCACGATGAGGTCGATGCGAGAGCGAGCTCAGATGCAGCCGTCGCCGCGGCATTGCGCAGGATGGCGTGGCACAGACGCAGGTCGATGCAGCGCTCGACCACGACATCGTTGTCGAGGAGCGCGGGATACCAGCGCCGCGTGTCGTCCCACACCCAGCGCGGCGACTGCTTCTCGCGTCGGGCGATCTCGTGCGGCAGGCGCGCGCGCGGGATCGCCTCGGGCCGGCCGAGGAGCCCGCCCGTTTCATCGAGCTCGGTGAGCGTCACGACCTCGTCGCCGGCATCGCCGGTCGCAGCGCCGACGGCGATATGCACGATCAGCTCTCGACGAGCCGACGCCCCTCGAAGGCACGGCCGAGGGTGACCTCGTCGGCGTACTCGAGGTCTCCTCCGACGGGAAGCCCGGATGCCAGACGTGTGACCCGGATCTGCAGGGTGTTCAGCAGACGTGAGAGGTAGGTGGCCGTGGCTTCGCCTTCGAGGTTGGGGTCGGTGGCGATGATGACCTCGGTGATGGTGACGTCGGCGAGTCGCTGCATGAGTTCACGGATGCGCAGGTTGTCGGGGCCGATGCCGTCGATGGGACTGATGGCGCCGCCGAGCACATGGTAGAGGCCCCGAAACTCGCGCGTGCGTTCGATGGCGACCACGTCTTTGGCTTCTTCGACCACGCAGATGACCGTCTGCTGTCGGCGTGGGTCGCGGCAGATGGAACAGGTCTCCTGCTCGGACACGTTTCCGCAGATCGAGCAGAAGTGCACTTTGTCGCGCACCTCGATGAGAACCTCGGCGAGACGAGTGACGTCGAACGATTCTGTCTGCAGGATGTGGAACGCGATGCGCTGTGCCGACTTCGGGCCGATGCCCGGAAGCCGGCCCAGTTCGTCGATGAGTTCTTGGACGATGCCCTCGTACACTTAGCCGTCGCTTCTCTGCGTGGTTCGGGAAGCCACGGGCTGCTCCTCGATGAAATTGGCGCCGAGGATTTCGCGAACGACCGCTTCACCGTAGCGCTGACGACCAGAATCGGTCGTGGCGACGGCCGGGGGGCGGGCAGGCGGAGTCTCGGGGCGCGCGCGCGCCCGCGCGTCGGGCTCCGGTTCGCGGTCTTCTTCGGGCACGGGCTCGGCCGACAGCTCAAGGCCCGGATCGGACTTCGGGATGGTGACGACCGCCCAGGAGTTCGTGACTTCGGCGGGCTTCTGCGGAGAACCAGCGGCGGCGGCTCGAGGCCCCGGCGCAAGTGCTGCCGGCGGCATGGACGCGGGCGCCGTGGTCACGGACCCGGATGACGGTGCGGGCGCGGGCGGCTGGGTCTCGTTCGCCGTGGAACCGGTCGCGGCTCCCGACTGTTCGACACGGGCGATGTATTTGACGCGTACGCCCAACAGGTCGAGGATGGCCTGGCGCAGAATCTCGCTGACCCCGTGGCCCGGCGCCTGCTGCTGCTTGAATTGATTGACATCGTTCTCGCTGGGGAAGGCGAGCGTGAGAACATCGTTCTCGAAGGCGCGCACGGTCGCGGTGAACACGACCAACCACGCACTGCGCTTGGCTTTCTGGACGGCCTCGAGGATCTCGGGCCACGTGTCGCGCACCTGCTGCAGGCTGACCGGACCGGCGGCCGCTACCGGTCGCGCCGGAGCGGCGGGCCCGACGGTCTGCGGGGTTTCGGCGACAGGCTCAGGCGCGGAGACCGGCGCGAACGCCGCGACAGGCTCAGGCGTGGAGACCGGCGCAAACGCCGAGGCAGGCTCGGGCTCGCTCCGCAGGTCGGGAGTCGACATCGGAACCGCGGCAGCAGGACGCGGCGCATCCGTCGTCTCGACACCGACACGTCGCTCGAGCCTCTCGATGCGGGCGAGCGAACCACGTTCGGTGTCGTCACTCGCCGGAACCAGGACCCGGGCCACCATCAGCTCGAGGTGCAGACGAGGGCTGGTGGCCCCCGTCATCTCGGTGAGCGCCGCGTTGACGATGTCGGCCGTGCGCGAGAGCTCGGCATGACCGAACTGCTGCGCCTGGTGATGCATGGCCTGCAGCTCGTCGGTGGGCACGCCGCGCAGAACAGCGCCTGCCGCCTCGATGCTGGCGGTGGCGCTGACGATGATGATGTCGCGAAGGCGTTCTAGCAGGTCTTCGACGAATCGGCGCGGGTCTTGCCCGGTCTGGATGACCCGGTCGACGGCCCCGAATGCGGCTGCGGCATCGCGAACGCCTATGGCGTCGATGACCTCGCTGAGAAGTGCGGAATGGGTGTAGCCGAGCAGCGCCACGGCACGCTCGTATTCGACCCTGTTGTTCTCGGAGCCGGCCATGAGCTGGTCGAGAAGGGACAGAGTGTCTCGAGGCGAGCCGCCGCCGGCACGCACGACGAGCGGAAGTACGCCGGGCGCGACCTGCATGCCCTCGCTGTCGCAGAGCTGCTGCACGTATTCGAGCAACTGCGCGGGGGGAACAAGCCGGAAGGGATAGTGGTGGGTGCGCGAGCGGATCGTGCCGATGACCTTGTCGGGCTCGGTCGTCGCGAAGATGAACTTCACGTGCTCCGGCGGCTCTTCGACGATCTTGAGCAGCGCGTTGAAGCCCTGAGGGGTCACCATGTGCGCCTCATCGAGGATGAAGATCTTGAAGCGGTCGCGGGCCGGCGCGAAGACCGCTCGCTCGCGAATGTCGCGCGCATCGTCGACGCCGTTATGGCTCGCCGCGTCGATCTCGACCACATCGAGCGATCCCCCGCCGTCGCGACCCAGTTCGACGCAGCTGGGGCAGACGCCGCACGGGGTGTCTGTCGGGCCCTGGGCGCAGTTGAGGCACCGCGCCAGGATGCGCGCCGACGTGGTCTTTCCGCAGCCGCGCGGACCGGAGAAGAGGTAGGCGTGGTTGACCCGGTTCGTGCGGAGCGCGGTCATCAGCGGATCGGTCACCTGCGACTGGCCGATCATCTCGGAGAACGCCTCAGGTCGGTAGCGGCGATAGAGGGCGGTGACCATGCAGCAATCGTAACGGTCACCACCGACGGCGTGCCCGTCGCATCCGGATGCCTGTGGGCACAGCCCGCAACGCGGCAGGATGAACAGATGAAGATTCGATCTTTCTCGCCCGCCGACACCGACGCCGTCATTGAATTGTGGGCAGAAGCGGGACTCGTTCGCCCGTGGAACGACCCGCGCAAGGACATCGAGCGCAAGCTCACCGTGCAGCCCGAGCTGTTTCTTGTCGGCGAGACCGACGCTCGAATCGTGGCCACCGCGATGGTCGGTTACGACGGCCATCGCGTCTGGGTCAACTACCTCGCCGTTGCTCTGGATGCCCGCGGGCTCGATCACGGGCGACAGCTGATGAACGAGGCCGAACGGCTTCTTCTCGAGCTCGGCTGCCCGAAGATCAACATGCAGATCAGAAGCGACAACGTCGAGGTTCGGGCGTTCTACGAGCGCCTCGGTTACACGCAGGATGCGGCGGTCAGCTACGGCAAACGTCTGATCGCCGACTGAGCGTGCGAACGTGCCGCCGACTGAGGGGGTCTTCGTCGTATATCCGTCAAGGTCGGCGGGCGACTGAGCTGCGTGAGCCTGCTTCGGCTTCGCGGGGTCTGGTGTGTCGACGACCATCTGACCCATCTCAGCCACACCCGCCGGCCCTCGAGACTCCGTGCACCGAATGGCACTGTTCTGGACAGGCCGGAACGATGGGGCATCCGACTTCACCCCTCGAAGGGAACGCACGATGCGGCTCGGGTCGTCGATGGCATCGACGATGCGCTTGCGAGTCTCTTTTCATGTCAGGCTCGCGACGACGTGATCGCCTCGGTGGACTCGGCCCTGAACCTCGGACTTACGACGATGGACCGCCTGACGGCTTTGCCGTTGTCGGCCGAGTACCGCGCATTTCTAGATCTTGTGGACCCGGCCGCCCAGTCCGGCCTCGAGACCAAGGCGCGCCTGGGCTTTCGACGGCGAGGGATCCGATGCCGCTCACAAATCTTCATTGCGGGGGTCGGCTCTGTCGACCTGCTGATCGGCGACAGGCTTGTCATCGAGTGCGACGGCATCACGTGGCACAGCTCGGCGAAGGCCCATGACGAGGACTGCCGCCGTGATCTCGAGCTGCACCGCCTCGGATACATCGTGATCCGAGTCACCTACCGTCAGGTGATGTTCGACTGGGCGCGCATCGACGAGGTCGTACGCGGGTATGTCTCACGCAGAGAACATCGCTGGTCGGCACGCCATCGCCGAGCGGACCTCGCAACGTGTGCCGTCTGAACACTCACCTCGTCGTATGGCGACTCGATAGCTGACCATCGCGTACAAGTCAGATGACGGCGAGCGTCTGACGGGCGATCTCCAACTCCTCATTCGTGGGGATGACGAGCACGGCCACGCGCGAGTCGTCGGTCGAGATGCGCCGGGGTCCGCGCTCAGACGACTCGTTGCGCGCCCCGTCGATCTCGATGCCCAGAATGCCGAGGCCCGCGAGCGCGCCGGCCCGGATGAGCGGGGTGTTCTCGCCTACTCCGGCCGTAAAGACGATGGCATCGAGCCGACCGAGATGGGCCGCGTATGCGCCCACATACTGCTTCAGGCGGTGCAGGTAGACGTCGAGGGCCGCCCGCGCGTCGGCATCGCCCGCCGTCGCCGCGGCGATCAGGTCGCGCATGTCGCCGTGGCCCGAGAGGCCCAGGATGCCGCTGCCGCGATTGAGCAGCGTGTCGAGCTCGGCAAACGTCTGGCCCGTCTTTCGGTGCAGGTGAAACAGCACGGCCGGGTCGAGGTCGCCCGAGCGGGTGCCCATGACCAGCCCCTCCAGCGGCGTCATGCCCATCGACGTCTCGACAGATCTGCCATCGGAGACCGCGCAGGCCGACGCCCCGTTGCCGAGGTGCAGCACGATCGTCTTCGTGTCGTCGAGCGGCCGGCCGAGAAATTCTGCCGCCGCCTCGGACACGAACTTGTGCGAGGTGCCGTGGAACCCGTAGCGCCGGATGCGGTGCTGCTCGGCGAGCGTCTTGTCGATCGCGTAGGTGTAGGCGGCGGGCGACAGCGTGGAGTGGAACGCCGTGTCGAAGACAGCCACGTGGGGCACATCCGGAAACGCCTTCTGCGCCGCATCGATGCCCTGCAGATTCGCCGGATTGTGCAACGGCGCGAGGTCGGCCAGGCCGTCGATGTCGATCTTCACGAGGTCGGTCACGATCGTCGCCTCGAAGAAGCGCTGTCCGCCGTGCACCACGCGGTGCCCGATGGCGACGGGCGGATGCTCGTCGAGCGACGGCCCGTTCGCCCGGAACGCGTCGAGCATCACCTGGAATCCCTGCGAGTGATCGGCGATCGGAAGGTCGAGTTTGCTCGAGCCGCCCGGGGTGGTGTGCGTGGAATGCGCGGTCTCGTCTCCGATGCGTTCGACGAGCCCGGATGCCAGCACCTCCTCGGTCGTCATCTCGATGAGCTGGTACTTGAATGACGACGAACCCGAGTTCACGACGAGGATCGCGCTCATGCCGGAACTCCTTCTGCTGCGACGGCGTCGACGGGTTGGGCCGCCGCCTGGATAGCCGTGATGGCGATGGTGTTGACGATGTCGGCCACGAGAGCGCCGCGCGAGAGGTCGTTGATCGGCTTGTTGAGCCCTTGCAGCACGGGCCCGATGGCCACCGCTCCGGCGCTGCGCTGCACCGCCTTGTAGGTGTTGTTGCCCGTGTTGAGGTCGGGAAAGATGAAGACGGTGGCGCGACCGGCCACCTGGCTGTCGGGCATCTTCGTGGCCGCCACCGCGGCATCCGCTGCGGCGTCGTACTGAATCGGGCCCTCGACCAACAGGTCGGGCCGGCGTTCACGCACGAAACCGGTGGCCGCCCGTACCTTCTCGACTTCGGCACCCGATCCCGATGTTCCGGTGGAGTACGACAGCATCGCGATGCGCGGGTCGACCCCGAACTGGGTGGCCGTGGCACTCGACGAGATGGCGATGTCGGCCAGCTGCTCGGCCGTGGGGTCGGGAATGACCGCGCAGTCTCCGTAGACCAGCACCCGGTCGGCCAGCGCCATGAGAAAGACGCTCGAGACGACGGATACGCCGGGCTGGGTCTTGATGACCTCGAACGCCGGGCGGATGGTGTGCGCCGTGGTGTGCGCCGCACCCGAGACCATGCCGTCGGCGAGACCGAGCTTCACCATCATGGTTCCGAAGTACGAGACGTCGGTGATGGTGTCGCGGGCCTGCTCGACCGTGACGCCCTTGTGGGCACGGAGTCTCGCGTACTCTTCGGCGAACGGTTGGCGGTACTTCTCGTCGAACACGCTCACGATGTGGGCGCCCTCGAGGTCGAGGCCGAGGGAGGCGGCACGTGCGCGCACCCCCCCTTCGTCTCCCACGATCGTGAGCTCGGCGATGCCCCGGGCGAGCACGGTGCTCGCCGCCTTCAGCACGCGGTCGTCGTCGCCCTCGGGCAGCACGATGTGGCGGCGAACGTGTCGCGCCTGGTCGATGAGGCCGTACTCGAACATGAGCGGGGTGACCACGGTGGAGGAGCTCACGTCGAGCAGCTGCAGCAGCCTGGCGCCGTCGACGTGCTGCTCGAAGAGCGCGAGTGCGCTGTCGTATTTGCGCTGCGAGTCGGCCGCCAGGCGTCCGCGGGTCGACGTGATGCGCAGGGCCGTGTCGTACGTTCCGAGGTTCGTGGCGACGATCGGCAGTCTCGAGTCGAGGCCGGCGATCAGCCGGGTGATCGGCTCGGGCAGCTCGAACCCGCCGTTCAGGATGATGCCGGAGAGCGACGGGAAGGTTCCGGAGGCATGGGCCATCAGAACCGCGAGAAGCACCTCGGAGCGGTCGGCGGGAATGACCACCACCGCGCTTTCGGTGAGCCGGGGAAGCACATTCACCATCGACATGCCGGCGACGACCACGCCGAGGGCCTCGCGGTTCAACAGGTCGGGGTCGCCCGAGAGCAGCGAGCCGGCGGTGGCCTCCACGAGGTGCTGCATGGTCGGGGCGACCAGCACGCGGTCTTCGGGAATGGCCCAGATGGGAACGGATGCGGGGCCGTCGATCGCGGAACCGATCGCATCCCGGATCTCGTCGAGTCGCTCGGGATCGGCGCGGTTCGACACGATGCCGAGCAGGGTGGCGTGGGCGAGTTTGAGCTCGACCAGGGCCAGCTCGGTGAGCTGACGCATGTCATCCGGCGTTCGCGATTCGGAGTAGCCGAGTGTCTCGGAGGACCCCTGGCCCTTGCGGCCGCCGAGCACGAGCAGCACGGGCGCGCCGAGGTTCGCCGCGACGCGGGCGTTGAACGACAGCTCACTGGGGCTGCCGACATCGGTGTAGTCGGAGCCGAGGATGACGACGGCGTCGCACTCGCGCTCGACCGCCTTGTAGCGTTCGACGATCACCGACAGGGCGGCATCCGCATCGGTGTGCACGTCGTCGTAGGTGACCCCGATGGTCTGCTCGTAACTCAGCTCGACGCCGTCGTGCGCCAGCAGCATCTCGAGCACGTAGTCGCGTTCGGCCACCGAGCGGGCGATGGGCCGAAAGACGCCGACCCGCTGCAGCGAGTGACAGAGGGTGTCGAGAACGCCGAGTGCGATTGTGGATTTTCCCGAGTGACCCTCGGCGGACGCGACGTAGATGCTTTGTGACATCACTACTTTCTTATACGCGGGATAGGCGTGCCCAACCAGCTTAAAGCCCGTGCCATGTTTAAAGATCAAAGACCCCCCGCGCACCCGCCAGAGCCTGGTTACCCTTGCTCCGTTTCCGTCCTGGGGGAGTTGGCCTGGGTGGCGCCACGCGGGGAGCCGTCAACCACTTTACGCGAGGTTGTGTGCTGCTCGCGAACTGAGGTGTACTGGGCGCATGCGTATTGCAATTGCGGGAGGTCACGGCAAGATCGCCCTGATCCTCCAGAAGCTCCTCAGTGACGCCGGACACGAAGCCGTCGGCCTCATCCGCACCCCCGACCAGGCGGGCGATCTCCTCGTCGCCGGCGGCATCCCGGTCGTTCTCGACCTCGAACGGGTCTCGGCCGAGACACTCGCCGTCGACCTCGCCGGGGTGGATGCCGTCGTCTTCGCCGCCGGGGCGGGTCCCGATTCCGGGGCGGCCCGTAAGCTCACCGTCGACCGGGATGCGGCCGTGCTGCTCGCCGACGCGGCCGTGCTCGCCGGCATCCGTCGGTACGTGATGATCTCGGCCATGTCGGCCGACTCGTTCGAACCCGATTCCGACGACGTGTTCCAGGTGTACCTGCGCGCCAAGAGCGAGGCCGATTCGGCCGTGCGTCAGCGCGACCTCGACTGGACGATCATCCGGCCCGGCGCCCTCACCGACGATCCGGGAACGGGCCTCGTGCACCTTGCCGAGAGCACCGGGCGCGGATCCATCCCCCGCGCCGATGTAGCCGCCCTGGCGTTCTGCAGCCTCGTCGACGGCGTGGGCCTGCACGCCCAGTTCGAGGCGGTCGAGGGTGACGACCCCGTGGCCGAGGCGCTCACGATGGCACGCTATTAGGCTTCGCCGCGCAGAACGCACAAACCCCTGATCGGAGCCTGTGCGGCCTCGATCAGGGGTATCGGCGGTGGCGGAGAGATTCGAACTCTCGATAGGTTGCCCTATACACGCTTTCCAAGCGTGCCTCTTCGGCCGCTTGAGTACGCCACCAGTGTTCTGAACGAACTCGACTATCGTAACCGATCCGGCATCCAGACGACGACAGGGCTGCTCGAAGGTCATTCGGTCGGTGTCACTCCGGACCGTTGGCGACGATGGCCGCCGCGAGCACGGCTTTGACCGTGGCGTCGAGTACCGACCGGTGCCGACTCGCGGCCCAGCGCGTCTCGGACCCGCGTCGATACTCGAGCAGGGTGAGTGCCTCGCCATCGTTTCCTGCTCCGAGCGATGTCTGGTGAAGGGAGACCACCTCGAGGGGCAGCCCGAAGTCGCGCAGCAGAAGGATGGTCGCTTCGACGAGCCCGACACCTGTGAACGTGGCATCGCGTTCGTCGCCGTCAAGGGCCAGGCGAAGCCTCGTTCGATCATGACCGTCCTCTGTGCTGACGTCGACCTCGCGCAATGCGAGCGCCAGCTCGGACGGGCCGGAGTAGGCGCGCTCGAAGATGTCGAGCAGCTGCTCCGCGCCGACCTCGAGACCGGTGACGTCGACGTGGTTCTGCACCCGCCGGGAGAAGTCGACCTGCAGTCGCCGCGGCATCTCGATGCCGTAGTCGCGTTCGAGGAGGTAGGCGATGCCGCCCTTGCCCGACTGGGAGTTCACCCGGATGACTGCCTCGTAGTTGCGACCGAGGTCGGCAGGATCGACCGGCAGATACGGCACTCGCCACGCAAGCTGGTCGGCGGGGATCCCGGTGGCTAGTGCGCGATCCTGATGCTCGGCGAGTCCCTTCTTGATCGCGTCCTGATGGGTTCCGGAGAACGCCGTGTGCACGAGTTCGCCGACGTAGGGGTGCCTTGGATGGATCTGGATGCGGTTGCTGTGCTCGACGACTCGGCGGATGTGATCGATGTTCGAGAAGTCGATCATCGGGTCGATGCCCTGCGCGTGGAGATTCAAGGCCAGAGTGGCTATGTCGACGTTGCCGGTTCGTTCGCCGTTGCCGAAAATGCAGCCTTCCACCCGTTGTGCGCCCGCGAGAACGGCTAGTTCGGCGCATGCGATGCCCGTGCCGCGATCGTTGTGCGGATGCACCGAAAGGATCACAGACGAGCGTCGCTCGAGGTTGCGGTGCATGTACTCGATCTGGTCTGCGTACACATTCGGCGTCGCCGCCTCGACCGTGGCCGGCAGATTGAGTATCACGGGCCTGTCGGCGGATGCGTCCCAGAGTGCCGTGACGGCATTGCAGAGTTCGAGGGCGTACTCAGGCTCGGTGAGGTTGAAGACTTCCGGTGAAAATTCGAACCGCACGTTGTCGAGGCTTCCAGCGAATTCGAGCACGTCTCGTGCGCCGGCGACAATCAGCTCGCGCAACGATGTGCGATCGCGGCGGAGTACGATCTCGCGCCAGATCGGGGCCGTGGCCGCGTACATGTGGATGACAACCTGGTTGCGAATCCCGTCGATCGATTCGACGGTGCGTTCGATCAAATCGCGGCGGGCCGGCGTGAACACCACAAGAGTGACATCGTCTGGCGCGACGTCCTCCTCGGCCATCAGCCGAACGAAGTCGTAGTCCGTCTGCGACGCCGACGGATACCCGACCTCGATCTCCTTGTACCCCATCGCCACCATGAGCTCGAAGAACTTCTGTTTGCGCCCCGGGTCCATCGGCTCGGAGAGTGCTTGATTGCCGTCCCGTAGATCTACCGGCACCCAGAGCGGAGCCTCTGTAAGCCGGCGCGAGGGCCATTCCCGGTTTGCAGACGGCAGGTCAACGCGCGAGAAGAAGTCCTCATAACGGGAGTACGGCATTTGGGACTGCCGTTGCCTGTTCCACCGGGGAGCATGGCTGGGAATCGGGCCTGCCGGAGTGGATAAACGCGAGTCGGAGAAGTTCACGGGGCCACGCTAGCATACTCCTCAGACAAGCTGAGGAGTATGATCGCGGTATGGCCGTTGTGAACCGCGAATCACTTTCCGACCAGGCTGCGCGCCTTCTCCTCGCACGTATTGAGGACGGCGAATGGACCGTGGGGCAGAAACTGCCCGGTGAGACCACATTGGCCCCGCAGCTGGGTGTCGGCCGCTCCACGGTGAGGGAGGCTATTCGCCAGCTGGCTGGACAGGGTGTACTCGCGAGTCGCCAAGGTGCCGGCGTCTTTCTGCTCGCACGTGCCCCCGTTGACGACTGGGAGTCGCGGATCCTGAAAGCGAACATCGCGTCCATCCTCGAGGCACGCCTCGCCATCGAAAGCGAGGCGTCCTCTCTCGCAGCACAACGCCACACCCACGAAGACCTCGAGGCGATTCGCGTCGCACTCGCCCGTCGGCGTGCCGACCGCGTGTCGATCGCGGCCCGAGTCGACGCGGACACGGCCTTTCATCGGAGCATCGTGGCCGCTGGCCGCAACGAGATCCTCGTCGAGCTCTTCGACACTTTCGCCGAGCGAAGCCGCGACGCGATGATCCAGATGCTCGAATTCAACGGCGAAGCCCCCACAGCGCGTGATGACGCCGTTCACGAAGACATCGTCGACGCGATCACGAAGCGTGACGCCACGTCAGCGTCGGAACTCAGCCGCGCCCACCTTTTGGCACTCCGCGACGGCGCCCTTCAGGAGGAGCTGCGCGACGGGCGCGCCGACGCCGATTCAGGATGAACGCCGAAGCCGCAATCAGAAGGGCGGCCCCGACCGACGCACCGACTATCCAGGGAGTTCGGTCACCGTCTCGCTGTGCCGGCGCTGCCGCGGCCTTCTCCGCCGCGATGCCGGCGGGGAGAATATTCGAATCGGACGCGCACACGATGGGCGGCTCCGTGGGCACCGAGGCCGCGCAGGCGACCGTCGCGAGGCGAAGAAGGTCGGCAGGAGTGTCCCCGGCGGTCATCGTGGTCTTGAGTGTCGCGGTTTCCGCCGCTTTCACAGTGACCGTCCAACCGACAGTCGACGACGTCAGCGTTCCGCCGCTGTCTGCAGACGTGAACTCGAGTCCCTCCGGCACGGTCTGGGTGACGGTCAGGTCGAACGCGTCGGATGTGCCCAGATTGACGATG
Source organism: Agreia sp. (assembly GCF_964263775.1). NCBI lineage: Bacteria > Bacillati > Actinomycetota > Actinomycetes > Micrococcales > Microbacteriaceae > Agreia > Agreia sp. Next base: position 21,505 of record NZ_CAXVWM010000183.1, read on the forward strand.
GTGATCGAGTAGGCGAGCTCGTCGCCGGCCGAAACGGCGTCTTTTTCATCGCTCACGGTGATGCTGAGTTGAGGTGCTCCAGGCTCGGCCGGGGCGGGCTCTTCGGGCGTCGTGGTCTCTGCGGGCTCAACGGGCTCGGTCGTCGCAACCGGCTCGGTAGTGAGGTTTGACGCGGCATCGGCGGGCGCAGAGCCGCCGATACTCAGGGCGAGCAGCGCCACGGCGACCCCCGTGGCGAATACGGTGCGACGCAATCCGCCTGACGAACTGGTGGCTCTCATCGATTCGGGATTCCTCACTGCGCGCTGACGATGTAGTTGAGCGTGCCTGAATACGTATCGCCGTCGACGAACGGGATGTCTACCCGGTAGTCGTTGCTCACCGCGTCTCCCGACGGGGGTGTCGCAGAGTCGCTGTCCTCCACGATGAGCGGGTCGAGCGACAGGGGCACGAAGGATGTGTCGCCGCTGCGGCGCACCTTGAGATCGGTGATCGGGATGACGTCGGTGTTCGACGGGTCGGCGCCGGTGAGCGCCTCGGTCGAGGACTGCACCGCCACGACGTAGCCGCCGGCGCTGTTGGTCGTGACCGTCATGGTCACGGCCCCATTGGATGTGACGGTCGTGTTCGGCAGGCCGGTCAGGGTGATGTCGTCGGTCAGACCGGAGATGCTGATCGTTCGGGGGGCCACCGGCACGGCGACGGAGCAGGGCGTCGTGGTGTCGCCGGCGACGCAGGTGCTGCCCCGGGCGGTCGACGACACGGAATTCACGAGTACCGCGGTGTCGCTCGCGTCGATGTCGGCGGTGACGGAGTAGGTGATGACGACGGTCGCACCCCGCACGAGCGGTCCGCTCCACGCGAGCGTCGAGCCGGCGAGGCCCACCTCGCCCAGGCTGCTCGTGGCGTCTCCGTTGTAGGCGGCGCTTGTGAGAACACCCGCGAGCTCGTCGGTGAGGACGGCCTGCGTGTAGTCCACCTCACCGGTATTGGTCGCCTGGATCGTGTACCTCAGCACACCGCCGGCCACGACGACGGCGCTGTCTGCCGTCTTGGTCACCGACAGCGCCGGAACGAGGACCGCGACGGTCGTGGCGCATCCGGGCTCGCCGCCGATGGCGCAGGAGGCGCCCTGAGATGACGATGTGACGGCGTTCGTCATGATGCGATCGCCCACCGCGGGGAAGGATGTGGTCACGGAGTAGGAGACGGTGACGGTGTCGCCTACGTCGATGCCGCCCGTCCAGCTGAGGGTCTGGGTGTCATCGACGTAGTCGAGGTCGCCGCTCGACGCACGGGCATCGTCGTTGTAGCTCGCGTCGTCGAGCACCGCGGCGAGCGAGTCGACGAAAGTGGCCGGTTCGTAGTCTGCCTCGCCGGTGTTGGTGAGCACGATCGTGTAGGTGACGACCTCGCCGGCAGCGACCTGAGTCGTGTCGGCCGACTTCGTCACTTCGAGAGCCGGTACGAGCACCTGCACCACGGTCACACAGCTGGCTGCGGAGGTCGCGGGCGGGCACGTACTTCCGGGCTCCGCCGACGTGACGGTGTTCGTCAGTATCTTGTCTCCGAGGTCGGGATCGTTCACGGTGACCGTGTACCTGATCGTCGCACTCGCACCGATCGGCAGGTCGCCTGTCCAGGTGAGCAGGGGCGATACGTACTCCAGGCCTCCACTCGTCGCCGTCGCATCGCCGCCATAGACGGCATCTGACAGCAGACCGGCGAGCGAGTCCGTCACGACCGCACCCGTGTAGGGGGTTTCGCCGCTGTTCGTCACGACGATCGTGTACTGCACCGTCTCCCCCGGCGTGACCGTGGCCGCGTCAGCCGACTTGGCGATCGTGAGCTCGGGTATGCGCACGGCGACAGAGACGGTGCACGACGGGTTGGTGCTCGCAGCGCGGCACGTGCTGCCCGCGCTCTGCCCCACGACGGTACCGACGAGCATGCGGTCGCCGGCATCCGGGTCGTCGACGATCACGGCGTAGGTGATGACTGCAGTCTGTCCGACGGCCAGGCCGCCCGTCCAGGTCACTCGGTCGGAAAGCACCTGAACCACACCCGACGACGCCGTCGCGAGGCCGTCGATGCGCCCATCGTCGAGCGTATCCGTCAGCGCGACCTCGACTGTCGTGGCGGAGTATGCGGTCTGACCGACGTTCGCGACCGTCACGGTGAATTCGACACGACTGCCCGGCGTGGTCGTGGCGCCCGATGCGGCGATGTCGATGGCCAGTCCCGGCACGAGCACCACGACCGTGTTGACGCATCCGTTGACGGCACAGGCGGTGCCCGGCTCTGTTGACGCAACCGTTGTCGTCAGCGTGAGGTTGCCGTTCTCGTCGGGGTCGTCGACGACGAGGGAGTAGAGGATCGTCACTGTCTGTCCCCGCGCGAGGTCGCCGGTCCACTCGAGAGCCGACAGTGCCGGCACGAACACCACGGAACCAGAGGTCGCACTGAGGTCGACCGGGTCTGCTGTGTCGTCGAGCGCCCCCTCGAGCAGCACGGTGACCTCGGCATCGTCGTAGTCGGTCTGGCCCGAGTTGCTCACGGTCACTGTGTAGCCGACAGCTGCGCCCGGCACCGTGGTGGTTGTGTCCGCGATCACAGAGAGGTCGAGGGCGGGCACCAGCACCGTGACCGTACTCTGGCACTGGGCTACCGCAGCCCCGGGCGGGCACTCGCTCCCGAGTTCCGCAGAGGTCACCGAGGCCACCATCTCGCGGTCGCCGAGGTCGGGATCATTGACGCGAATGCTCACGACGATGACGGCCTCGTCGCCCACGGCGAGGTCACCAGTCCAACGCAGGGCGGGGCTCGTCAAGACGAGGTTGCCGCGGTCGGCCGTGCCCGACTGGTAGACGCCATCGTCGAGAACACCGTTCAGGGCGATGGTGACGGATGCCGCCGTGTAGGGCGTCTCGCCCGAGTTGCGAAGGACGGTGGTATAGGTCACGAGCGAGCCCGGCGCGGCCGTCACGGCGTCGGCGGTCGTGCTGATCGCCAGGGCTGGCAGCAACACTGCCACCGAAGTCGTGCACCGGGGGTCGGTCGAGCCGACGGAACAGTTGGTGGCAGCCGCGTCGGTGCTCAGAGTCGTGGCCACGGAGCGGTTGCCCGTGGGAGGGTTGTTGACGGTGACCGATCCGGTCACCGTCACGGTCTCGCCGACGCCGATGTTGCCCGTCCATACGACCTTGCCCGACCCGATCACGAGCACGAGGTTGCCCGAGTCCGCCGTCGCGTCTCCGTTGTAGGTGGCGTCGTCGACCGCGCCGACGAAGCTGTCGGTGACGGTGACCCCGCTGTACGGAACCTGGCCGGTGTTGGTGAACGTTCCGGTATACCGGATGACGTCGGTGGGCTTCGCCGTTGCGACGTCTGCTCTGTTCTCCAGCAACAGGCTCGCGATCGGAACGTTCGTGCTACACCGGGGATCACTGCCGGTGGGAGGGCAATCGCTTCCCCTTGTGTTCGACTCGACGGTCTGCTCGAGTCGGTAAGTTCCGCCGGTCAATTCCGCGGCGGACGCGACGGTCACGGCATAGCTGATCGTCGATGAGGCACCGACTGCGAGCGAGCCGGTCCACTGCAGGGTCTCGCCTGTCACGGTGGCGACGCCGGATGTAGCGACGACAGACGTGGTGATGTCTGCATTGCTCAGCACGTCGCCGAGATCCACTGCAAACTCTGCCGGGGCGTAAGGCACCTGCCCGCTGTTCGTGGCGACGATCGTGTAGGCGACGGTCGCTCCCGGCTCGGTGCTCGCGACATCCGTCGACGACACGATCGTCAGCGCCGGCGTGAGCACGGCGACCGTGGCCCTGCACGCGGCGTTGCTGCTCGCCGGCGGACACGTGCTGCCGACATCCGTCGATGACACGGGGTTGATCATGACCTTGTCGCCCACAGCCGGATCGAGGGCGGCCGTCGAATAGGTGATCACCGCGCTTTCGCCCACGGCCAGGTCGCCCTCCCAGGTGAGATCGGGGCTGTCGAAGGTAATCACGCCGATCGACGCCGTGGCGTCTCCCGCATAGCTCGCGTCGTCGAGCACCCCGACCAGAGAATCGGTGAAGGCCGCATTCTCATAGGGGGTCTGACCCGTGTTCGAGACCGTGATCGTGTAGGTCGCGACGCCGCCGGGCACGACGAAGACGGCGCTCGCGGTCTTCGTGATGGTCAAGGCCGGCAGCAGCACCGCAAGAATCGCGGTGCACCGAGGGTCCGTTCCCGCGGGCGGGCAGGTGCTTCCGGCAGCCGTCGAGACCAGGGTGCCGGTGATCGTCTTGTTGCCGGGGTCGGGATTCTTGACGGTCAGCGTTCCCGTGACCGTCACGGTTGCTCCCACCGGGATGTCTCCGGTCCAGGAGATTCCCTGAGAGGTGAGGACAAGCGTTCCCGAGGTCGCTGTCTGATTTCCGTCGGGCGTGGCGTCGTCGGTCGTGTCGCCGCTCGGGGCGCTCACGGTGATGCCCTCATAGTCCACGGCCCCCGTGTTCGTGAACGTGGCCGTGAGGTGGATGACCGAGCCCGGCGTCGTGGAACTCTCGGTGTAGTGCTGTTCGATGACGAGGCGTGCGATCGGAACGGAGGTCGTGCAGCGAGGATCGTCACTGCCGGGGGCACAGTTTTCGCTCGACGTGACGGAGAGTGAACGAAGCGTGCTCGTGAGCGTCTGATTGTCGGCGACGGTTGCGTTCACCGTGACCGAGTAGGTGATCGTCTCGGTTGCCCCGGCAGCAACTGTGCCCGACCAGACGAGGTTCGGGTCGGTGAATGCGACTGTCCCGTCGCTGGCGACGGCGTCGTTGTTGTACGAGGCGTTGTCGAGAACGTCGGCAAGCGGATCGGTGAAGTCGGCCTCAACGGGCGACTGACTCGCGTTCGTCACGGTCACGGTGTAGTTCACCTCGGCCCCGGCGACGGTCGATTGCACGTCAGCGGTCTTGGTGAACGTCAGGCTGACCGAGTTGGTCACCACCACGACCGCCGTGCAGCGAGAATCGACGCTGGCCGGTGCGCAGTTGCTGCCCGCGTTCGACGAGACGACTGTGTTGCTCAGACGGAGGTCGCCTGACGAGGGATTGGAGATGACGACGGAGTAGGTGATGATGGCCGCCGCGGTGGGCGACAGGCTTCCGCTCCACGTGATGGTGCCCGCCGAGTATCCGACCGAGCCTCCGGTGGTCTGGAGGCTGTTGGGAACCAGAGCCGCGTCATCGAGCACCTGCGCCAGTGAGTCGGTGAATTGTGCCGCGCTGTAGGGGGTCTGGCCGGAGTTGGTGACGACGACGGTGTAGTTCACCGTGCTGCCCAGGGTCGCATTGTGCAGGTCGGCGGTCTTGACGAGGGTGAGGCCCGCGGTGAGTACGACGACGGTCGTGCGGCAGGCCGCAGCGCCGCTCGAGGGTGCACATGTGCTTCCCACCGCCGTCGAGCTCACGGGTGTGATCATGGTCTTGTCGCCCGAGGCAGGATCCTTCACCGTGACGGAGTAGGTGATGGTGACGGTGCCGCCGACCGCGATCGGGCCTTGCCAGCTCAGCGACGAGTTCGCATAGCTGACAGCGCCCGCCGTGGCCGTCGCATCCGCGTTGTAGACCGCGTCGTCGAGCACACCGGCAAGGGCTGCAGTGACGTCTGCTGCGGCGTATGGTGTCTGGCCGCTGTTCTGCACCGTGATGGTGTAACCGACTGTCGCTCCGGGAACGACGGCCGACGCGCTGGCGGCAGTGGTGATGGTGAGGGCCGGCACAACCACCGCCAGGTGGGAGGTGCACCGGATGTCACTGCCGCCAGCCGGGCAGTTGTTGCCGGGGGCCGTCGACTGCAGGGTTCCGGTGACATCGCGGTTGCCGAGCGGCGGATCGAGAAGACGCACTCCGCCCGAGATGGTGACCGTCTCGCCGACGGGGATGTTTCCGGTCCAGGTGATGGCGGCGGCCGTGAGCGAGAGGGTGCCCGACGATGCCGTCTGGTCGCCGACGGGAGTCGCGTCGTCGGAGGTATCGGCGCGGGGCGTCGACACCGTGATACCGGTGTAGGGAACCTGACCCGTGTTTGTGAACGTCGCGGTGAGCGCAACCGTCGACCCCGGGGTGGCGCTCGACTGCGAGAAGCTCTGCTCGAGTACGAGGCGGGCGACCGGGATGCTGCTGGTGCAGCGGGCGTCGCCGCCGGCTGCAGGGCACGTGCTTCCGGAGCTGGAGGAGACCACGGTGTTCGTGAGCACGTTGTCGCCTCCGGGCTGCACGTGCACCAGCACCGAGTACCCGATGGTGGCCGACGCACCGGACGCGAGGGCACCCGTCCAGGAGATCTGTGAATTCGCGTAGCTCACGACACCGGTATCGGCGACCGCGTCGCCGATGTACGCGGCGTCGTCGAGCACACCGGAAAGAGAATCGCGGAACGTCGCTGCCGAATAGCTCGTGGGCCCGCTGTTCGTCACCATGATGGTGTAGCGCACGCTCGCGCCGGGAACGGTCGTGGCGGCATCCGCGGTCTTGACGATGGTGAGACTCGGAACCAGGATATCGACGACGCTCGTGCACCTCGGGTCGGTGCTTTGGCTGGGGCAGTTGTTGCCGGGTGCGGCCGAGCTGACCGTGTTGATCATGCGCTTATCGCCCGGAGCCGGATCGAGCACATGCACCGGATAGCTGACGGTGGCCGTCGCGCCCGGCGTCAGCGTGCCCGTCCAGGTCAGCACGGACGACGAATAGTCGAGGGCGCCTATCGTGGCCGAGGCCTCGGCGGGATCGAAGGTCGCGTCGCTCAGAACGCTGCCGAGCTGGTCGGCAACGGTCGCGTTCGTATACGTGGTCTCACCCGTGTTCGAGATCTGGATGGTGTAGCCGACGACCGATCCGGGACTCGCGGTCGAGGTGTTGGCGGTCTTGCTTATGGTGAGGCCGGGAATGAGAACGGTGACCGAGGCGACACAATCGGCATCGGTGGAGAGCGGAAGGCACGAGCTGCCGGGCGCCTGCGAGGAGGCACGCACGATGAGAGCACGGTCTCCGACATCCGGATTCGCGACCGTCAGTGACAGCGACAGCGATGCGGTCGCCGTGGCCCCGGGCGCGAGCGACAGCGTCCAGGTCAGATTGCCGTTCGCATCGAGGGTGAGGCCGCCCGCCGTTGCCGCGGCATCGAAGTTGTATGCGGCGTCGTCCAGTGCACCGGCGAGATCGAACGTCACCGGCAGAGCGGTGTAGCTCGTCTGGCCCGTGTTGGTGACCGTGGCCGAATAGTTCACGACCGAGCCGGGTGTGGTCGTCGCATCGTCGAACGAGGTGCTGAAGGCGAGGCCCGGTACGAGAACGTCGACGCGGGTCGCGCATCGTGGGTCGTTGCCGTCGACGGGACAGTTCGAGCCGGCGGCCCCCGAGAACACCGAGCTTCTCAGTGCGAGGTCCCCGCTGTCCGGATCGTTGACCGTCGCCGAATAGGTGATCGTGACGGTCGCCCCGACCGCCAGGCTTCCGGTCCAGGTCAACGTCGAGCCGGCGAACGACGTGGACCCGCTCGACGCGCTGACGTCATTCGCGAGTACAGCGTCGTCGACGACCCCGGCCAGCTCGTTCGTCACCGTGATGCCGTCTTGTGGCGTCTGGCCGGAGTTGACCGCGGTGACGGTGTAGTGCACGACAGAACCCGGGGTGGTCGTCGCCACGTCGGCCGACGACGTCACGGTCAGGGCCGGCACCCGCACCTGCACTGTCGTGGTGCAGGCCGCGCCTGTGCCCGGGGGCGGGCAGGTGGATCCCGGCGCCGAAGAGGTCGTCGTGGTCGACAGCACTTTGTCGCCAAGGCCGGTGCCGTTCGGGTTGACGGTCACGGACGCGGTGACAGTGACCGAGGCGCCGATGGCGAGGGAACCCGTCCAGGTGATGGTCTTGGCCGTCGAGTTGAAGGCGGCAGAGCCTCCCCCGGAGACCGTGACATCGTTGTTGTAGGTGGCGTCGTCGAGCACCTGGTCGAGGGCGAGCACGACACTGGTTCCCGCCGGGTAGGCGGTCTGGCCGGTGTTGCTGATCGTCGTCGCGTAGCCGACTGCCGCACCCGGCGTCGTCGTCACGCCGGGAGTGGCGGTCGTCGCGATCGCCAGGGCGGGCACGAGCACGGTCACCGTGCTGGTGCACTGCGGCGCCGGCGAGACCGCAGGGCACGGGTTGCCGGCAGACGACGAGACGACCGTGTTCTTCAGCGAACGGTCGCCGGCACCCGGGCTCGAGACGGTGACTGAATAGGTGACGGTGACGGATGCGCCCACCCCGAGCGGGCCAGACCAGCTCAGCGTCTGGCCCGAATAGGAGACGCTCCCGGAGTTCGAGGTGCCGTCGAGGTTGTAACTCGCGTCGTCGAGAACGCCGGCGAGGCTGTCGGAGAACGACGCGGGGGCGTAGGCCGTCTGGCCCGTGTTGGTCAGCACGATGCTGTACCGCACGACCTGGCCGGGGGTTGCCGTGGATGCGTCGGCCGACTTCACGATCGACAGCCCGGGCACGGAGACCGTTGAGCTGCACCGAACGTCGGTGCTGCCCGCGGAGCAATTGGTGCCCAGGGTCGATGAACTGACCGTATTGACGAGAATTCTGTTGCCGCCGGGTGGATTCTTGACAGTCACGCCGTAGGTGATCGTCACGGTCGCTCCAGCCGGGATGCTGCCGGACCAACTGAGGGTGGAATCTGCGTAGGCGACCGATCCGCTGGTCGAGGTGGCGTTGGCGTTGTACGTCGCGTCGTCGAGCACGGCCGCGAGCGGGTCTGTGAGCACGATGTTCGAGAACGCCGACGTGCCCGTATTGCTGGCGGTGATCGTGTAGGCCACGACGCTCCCGGGCGCGGCAGACGACACGTCGGCCGATTTGACGACGACGATCGGTCCCGCGCTCACCGTCAGGTTCACGGAGCGGCTGACGCTCTTGTTGTTCGCGTCGACGACCGACACAGTGAAGGACGAGACGCCGGTCGTGGTGGGAGTGCCCGTGACAGCGCCGGTACCGGGTGCGAGAGAGAGGCCGGGCGGGAGGCTGCCCGCGCTGATCGACCAGGTGAGCGGCAGAGTGCCTCCCGCCACGCTGAAGGAGGTGGTGTAGGCGACCCCCACTTGGGCTGCCGGCGGGGTCGTGAAGGTGAACGTCGGCAGAGCCACGATGCTGATGGTGGCCGTTTTGGATGCGACCTGACCGAACGCATCCGTTGCGGCCACCGTGACGGTGAAGTTGCCCGCGGTCGTCGGTGTGCCGGCGATCTGGCCTGTCGACGCGTTGATACTCACACCGGGCGGAAGGCTGCCCGCACTGATGGTCCAGGTGAAGGGCCCGGTGCCGCCCGAAACGCTCGGCTGCTGAGAGAACGCCACGTCGACCTCACCGGCCGTCGGCGTGTAGCTCACAACGGGAGCGGCTGCGATGACGAGGGTCACGGCCTTGCTTGCGGTCTGGCCGCTGGCGTCGACGATCCGCACGGTGATGGGGTAGCTTCCCGCCGCGGTCGGGATTCCGCTGAGCAGACCGGTGCTCGCGCCGAGGGAGATCCCCGGCGGAAGCGACCCAGAGGAGACCGACCAGGTGAACGGCGACGTGCCGTTGGTCACCGTCAGTTGCGTGCTGTAAGACACACCGACCTGGCCCGACGGCGGAGCAGGGAACGTGAGCGTGGGTGAGACGTTCGGCACGACCGCGCCCGAGCGGGCGGATGCAGGGCCCGTGCCTGCGGCGTTCTGGGCCGCGACGGTGAACGTGTAGGACGTTCCCGGTGCCAGACCGGTCACGGTCTGCGTTGTGCCGGCTGAGGCGAAGCTCTGCACCGGCTGTGCGACATTGTTGACGTAGGGCGTGACGATGAAGCCCGTGATGGCACTGCTGCCGTTCGGGGGCGTCGTCCACGTGAGCACCGCCGAGGAGTCGCCGGCTGTCGCGGCGGTGATCGTGGGTGCGCCGGGCACCGTGTACGGGATGACGGCGGTCGACTTGGGACTGACGGCCGAGGTTCCGTAGGCGTTGGTGGCTGTGACGGCGAACGTGTACGAGGCCCCCACGGTCAGGCCGGTGAACGTGCGAGACAGCACTGCGGGGCCGACCGTGACCGGCGTGCCGGCGGTTGTTCCCAGGTACGGCGTGACCGTGTAGGAGGTGATCGCACTTCCGTTGTCGGCCGGGGCGACCCACGACACGGTGGCGCTCGTGACACCGGCAGTGGCCGTGGGTGCGGCAGGTGTCGCCGGGGAAGACGCATAGGTGTAGGGCGCGGCGGACGCCAGGCCGGAGGTCACGACCGTTATCGAGACGGCTCCCGGGGAGCCGCGGGCGGGCATCGACGAGATCGTGATGGTCGAGCCGGACTGGGTGAAGCATCCTGCGGCCGGCGTGTTCGCGGGGCATGGGAGCAGGACCACGGGGGTGCCCGCCGTCTGCTGGGCGGCGGTGCCGATCTCGACGGCTGTGGCGTTCGCGGTGTTCGTTCCGGTCAGCGTGACGGAACCCCCGCCGGTCGTGGGGCCGATGGTCGGTGAGGCGGTGACTGCGGACGGCGACGCCGGAAGGGTTCCCGCCGTGGTGACGGTGACGGTGTCGGGATTCGCGTCGGTCGACGAGACCCGAGTGACCGAGGAGTTCTGCACGATGGCAGCCGACATGCTCGAGCCCGTCACGATGCCGACCACGGTGATGACGGGCAGAGTCGTGCCGTTGCCGAAGGAAGACGCGGTCGTCGTGCAGGTGACCGACTGGCCGACCGGTGCCTGGCATGCCCATCCTGTGCCGTAGGCCCCCACCGGCAGCACGCCGGCCGGCGTCGTCTGGGTCACCGAGACCGGGGCAGCTTCGTCGGCGCCGACCTGCACGCTCGGTGTGATCTTGTAGGTCACCGGAGCGCCGGCGGCGGGAGTCGCAGCGGTGAAACTCGTGGTGGCCACCCGCAACTGGGGCACTGGATCGAAGGTGAGCACTTTGACGTCAGACACCTCATGGTTGTCTGTCACGCCACCCGTCGACCCGACGAAGGCGAACGCGAGCTGTCGGGGGACGCCGTCGGAGTCGAGCCAGGTGGGGGAAGGATAGAGCGTCGACGAGACCGAAGGCAGCGCCCCGGTCAATGTCCTCCCGGCCTGGCCGACCGGCTTCACCACGACTTTGTAGGTATTGGCGTCGACCGTGACACCCGTCGTCGACGTGAACGGGCCGTCGGTCGGGTTGATGAGAACCTGCACCGGCACGGCAGACGCCGCCCGGGTCGATGCACGCAGCGCGATCTGAGATGCTGCTGTGCCCGTGTAGGTCGTGGTGAGGCCGCAGTAGCCGGTGTTGTTGTTACCCGGGCCGCGCACGACGACGGCCCCCGACACCGAGGTACCGATATTCGGCACGGCCGGGCATCCGGTTCCTTGAAAGCTGGAACTGCTGAAGTTGCCGTACACGTCGAGTCCGACGCCGAGGTACGCGTTGGCCAGACCCTTGATCGAACCGGCAGGACTGTAGCCCAGCGATCCGCCACCCGGACCTATGGAGGTCGGCGCCACGGGATTGGTCGGATTCACGGCGGCAAGCATGAACGACAGTCCGTCGGCTCCACCGCCGCCCCACTGGTAGGAGTTGAAGGTCACGTCGAGTCCGTTGGATGTCGGGAAGCTCGTTTCGCCGAACACCCCGCCGATCTGATTGCCGGCTGCACTCGTCAGCCTCAGCTTGCCCGAGCCTTGCGCATCGGATGCGCCGGCGCACGAGAACAGGGGTCCCGTTGCACTGTTGCCCGGCACCGTCAGGCAGGCGGTGTTGGCCCCGCTGGCCGGAGTCGGGACGACGACGGAGCCGGTACCGTCAACAGTCCGATTGTTGAACGCGTTCTGGAACAGTACGGTGCCCACTGCCGACGCCGACGTCGGATCGAGCACACTGATGACCGCAGCGAGGAGCGCTATCGTCACTGCCATCGCGACAGACCTTCTGCGAGCGGAGTACGCCGCGATAGCCCGGCTAGCCATCCCCGCCGCCGCCGGAGGCGTGCATGTCGGCCGCAGCCTGTCGAACGCCCTTCTGAAATTGCTTGTACGCGAAAATGACCAGCACCACGACGAGGGCCAAGCCGCCCAGCAGAATGAGTGCGGGCACTACGGGAAAGACGATGACCTGCACGGTGTTCGTCGTCGAGACGCCGTCGACGTTCTCGACCGCGGCGCTGAGGTTGCAGATGCAGAACAGGGGCGGCTCCCAGTCGACCGCGATGCGCCGCTCTCCGCCGCGAGCAACCGTGAAGTCGGGAAATGTGGTCGAGCCGGCGCCGTCTATGAGCAGGGCCGACTCTCCCCGAAAGTCCCGGTGCACCGTTCCCGTGTTCGTGACCGTGGCTTCGACCTTCACGGTGCCACCGCTCGAAAAACCGGGCGCGGTCAGGTCGCTCACCTCGGCCGACTCGTCGACCGGCCCCGGCACCGTGATGTACACCGGGGTGGCGACACCTCGATTGACCTTGATGTTTCCTCCGGTCTCGCCGGCGGGCACGAGGAACACGAGCGCGACCTGGTGATCGCCGAGATCGGGATTCGGCGGCACCGCAATGGTCGTTGTGACGACCTGCTCCGTTCCAGGCTTCAATTCGAAACTGGTCGGCGAGAGGCTGACCCACTTCGCCGCCGAGTACGGCGCGTCCTCCTGAAACACGAGACTGCCGTCGGCGCCGCCCACGAAGCTCTGCGCATTGACGTCGACGTGCACCGCTGCCGTGCCTCGGTTCACCACTCTCACCTCGTGCGTCTTGGCCGTGTCTTCCGGCCCCACAATCAACCGCGTCGGACTTACCGTGAGGTTGAATTCGTCGGGAACGGCTTGATATGTGGTCGTCTGGTTCGGGCTGGGAATCGGCGTCGGGGTGACACTCGCATGCGCGGCGATGCTGCCCGACGAGAGCAGGAACGAACTGAACAGGATCGTGCACGCGGCGACGATTCGGCCGCGTGCACGACGGCCGGTCATCGGATGACCGTCATGCGTTGAAACAATTGCGCCTCGGGCTAGAGCGTCGCCGCGACGTAGGTGAGCGTGGTCGTGTAGGTGTCGGAGTTGACGAACGGAATCGTGACCGTGTATCCGTTCGTCAGGTCGTCGCCGCCCTCGGCCGACCGGGTCGCCTGGGTGTGGACGGTGACGGGCACCGTGGAACTGAGAGCGCCGGAGCCGGTATCTCCCGTGACGCTCAGCGCTCCGATCGGAATGGAATCGGGGTTGCCTGCCGTCTCGGGAAGCAGCGTTGCCGTCGTGCTCTGCACGGTCACCGAGTAGCCGGCGATATTGTTCGTCTCGACTGTGAAGGTGACGGCGTCTGCGTCGGTGACGACGTCGCTCGGAGCCCCGGTGAGCGTGAATTCGTCGGTGAGAGCGGTCAACGAGATCGCGGTCTCGACCTCGACGTGTGCCTCGGTCGTGTCTGAGTCGGTGGCCGCGTTCGCGGCCAGGCCGCCGCCGGCCAGCAGCGCCGCCGTTGACGCAAGAGCTGCCGCTCCCATGAGAGTGCGGTAGCCGCGCGGCATAGTGGTATTAAAACGAGCGTTCATTATATCCCCCAATATAGGGTGAGAGTTCACCCTGAAAAACAGGGTAGCTCATGGCTCCGGCGATGTATAGCTCGATAAGGGAGCATGCGCTGGACCCCTGCTGCTACACAGTGCAACGCACGGCATCACCGGGCCGCAGGAATAGGCTTGTCTGTGGCTCGCCTCGCATCGCCGCGAGAGTCGCGGGCCACGCGCCGCCGGCACTTACGGAGAACTCCATGACCGCATCCACTCCCGTCGATCCCACCACCACCCACGCCTGGAAGAACCTCGCTACGATCGCCGACGGTTTCTCTCCCGATCTCCGCGCATGGTTCAACGCCGACGCCGGGCGCGCCGAGCGCTACACCTATCAGGCCGCCGACCTCACCGTCGATGTGTCGAAGGGGCTCGTCACCGACGAGATCCTCGCCAACCTGCTGCAGCTCGCCAGAGATGTCGACGTGCCAGGTCGCTACGAAGCCATGATCGCCGGCGAACACATCAACGTCACCGAAGACCGCGCCGTTCTGCACACGGCCCTGCGCCGCCCGAAAGACGGCGAGGGACTTGTTCCGCCGAGGGGCTTCATCGTCGATGGCCAGGACATCGATGCCGACGTGCACGCCACCCTCGACAAGGTCTACGCGTTTGCCGACAAGGTTCGCTCGGGCGAGTGGACCGGCGTCACCGGCAAGCGCATCACGACAGTCGTCAACATCGGCATCGGCGGCTCCGACCTCGGTCCGGTCATGGTGTACGAGGCCCTCAAGCCCTACGTGCAGGCAGGCATCGAGGCGCGGTTCGTCTCGAACATCGACCCCAACGACGTCTACGAGAAGACCGTCGGCCTCGACCCCGAGACCACGCTGTTCATCGTCGCCTCCAAGACGTTCGGCACCCTCGAGACCCTCACCAACGCACGCCTCGCGCGCGAGTGGCTCTGGGCCCAACTGGGCGCCGCCGGCGTGCTCGACGACACCGACGAGGCTCGCACGGGTGCCGTGGCAAAGCACTTCGTGGCCGTGTCGACCGCCCTCGACAAGGTGGCGGCGTTCGGCATCGATCCCGAGAACGCGTTCGGGTTCTGGGACTGGGTCGGAGGCCGCTACTCGGTCGACTCCGCCATCGGAACCTCCGTCGTCATCGCCATCGGCCCCGACAACTGGCGCGAGTTCCTCGCCGGCTTCCACGCCGTCGACGAGCACATGCGCACAGCTCCCCTCGACGAGAACGTTCCCGTGCTCATGGGCCTGCTCAACGTCTGGTACACCAACTTCCTCGGAGCGCAGAGCCACGCCGTGCTGCCGTACGCGCAGTACCTGCACCGCTTCGCCGCCTACCTGCAGCAGCTCACCATGGAATCCAACGGCAAGAGCGTGCGCTGGGACGGCTCGCCTGTCACGACCGACACCGGCGAGATCTTCTGGGGCGAGCCGGGCACGAACGGCCAGCACGCGTTCTACCAGCTCATCCACCAGGGCACGCGCCTCATCCCTGCCGATTTCATCGCGGTAGCCAACCCGGCGCATCCGCTCAAGGACGCGACCGGCGACGGTGCTGCGGTCGAGCCGGGCCAGGATGTGCATACGCTGTTCATGGCCAACTTCTTCGCGCAGACGAAGGCGCTCGCTTTCGGCAAGACTGCCGACGAGGTTCGAGCCGAGGGCACGACCGAGTCCGTCGTTCCTGCGCGCGAGTTCGCGGGCAATCGGCCGACGACGTCGATTCTCGCACCCGCGCTGACGCCCAGCGTGGTGGGACAGCTGATCGCGCTGTACGAGCACATCGTCTTCGTCGAGGGCACCGTCTGGGGCATCGACTCATTCGATCAGTGGGGCGTCGAGCTCGGCAAGCAGTTGGCCCTTCAGATCACGCCCGCGGTGGCCGGCGACGCGGCAGCCCTCGAGAGCCAGGACTCGTCGAGCAAGTCGCTCATCGCGAAGTACCTCGAGCTGCGCGCATAGAGTTCTTGCGCGACGGCACCCTAGAACCTCGGTCGGCCCAGAGGAACCCCCTTTCGAGGCACTACGGAGGAGCGGGTATCGTCGTCGCATGAAACACATCACATACACAGAGAAGAGCCTTCTCGTCGGCGACGAGGTCGCTGATCTCGTGTTGCGTTACGGTGCCGTTCTGGCAAGCAACGGCCAGGCCGACACGGTCACGCTTCACGCTGTCGGCGCCGACGGCGACGAGGTGGATGCAACCCTTCTTCTCGACGCGGGCAGCAATCTGATGGCGGAGACCTCTAATACGTCGCTCGCCGAGCCCGACAACGCAGACGCGGTGATGTACATCCGACAAAAGATCATGTATCTGACGTCGCCGCGCACGGCTCTTCCCACCGACGAGACCATGCCGGCCACCTACGACGAACTCGGCCTCGAATAGAAGACGCTGGCGTGGCGGCGTTTCGCACGACCTCGACCGGTGCACTCGTCTGCGAAGCTAGTCCCGCGCGAGAACGCCGCCAACTGCCCGCAATCGTAACGACCCCGGCCATAGCGACATTTGGGGCTTGACGATGGCGCGGATTTGCGGTGTCGAAATCGAAAACCAATCGAGTAGGGAAGACACTATGAACCTCGACGACATTCCCATCACCACGACCACCGGCGAAGAGACCACACTCGGTGCCTACGACGGGGTCAGACTCATCGTCAACGTGGCCAGCCGCTGCGGCCTCGCACCGCAGTACGAGAAGCTCGAGACGCTCCAGAAGACCTACGGCGACCGGGGCTTCACCGTGCTCGGCTTTCCGAGCAACCAGTTTCTCCAAGAGCTCTCCAGCGACGAAGCGATCCAGCAGTACTGCTCGACGACGTGGGGCATCACGTTCCCGATCTTCGAGAAGATCCGCGTCAACGGCCGCAATGCGCACCCCCTCTACAAAGAGCTCACCAAGACGCCAGGCAGTTCTGGAAAGGCGGGCCGCATCAGCTGGAACTTCGAGAAGTTCGTCATGACCCCGGAGGGCGTCGTGCACCGCTTCAGCCCCAGAACCGAGCCCGATGATCCGGCCATCGTCGGCGTCATAGAGTCGTCGCTGCCGACCGCCACCCCCTGACCGCCTCGCGGCCTCTTTCTAACGCTTCCAGGCTCGACGCATGAGTGGCTCGACAGAACCTCGCGACTCCCGAGTGAACGTCGCCCGCTACCAGGTCGACAAGCTGAGCCCCGAGAGCGAACGCGACGACGACGCTTCCGACCCGGGCCAGCCGACGATGCAGCAGCGGGCCCAAATCGTCGAGATCTCGATCCAACAGGCGATGCGACGAGGAGATTTCGACGACATGCCCGGCGCGGGCAAGCCGCTGACCGGGCTCGAAAACGCCTACGATCCGAACTGGTGGATCCGCCAGAAGATCGAGCGCGAGCGTCTCACCGGGCTGGGGCCCCCGGCCCTGACGCTCAGAACCGAAGACGCGCAGCTCGACGAGCGGCTCGACGCAGCCCCCTCGGAGGAGGCGGTCCGGCACACGCTCGCAGACTTCAACGCGCGCATCATCGAGGCCCGCCGTCAGCTGCTGGGCGGGCCGCCCGTGGTGACGCGCCCGCGCGACGTCGAGGAAGAAGTGCGCCGCTGGCGCGAGCGACGGGATGCCCGTTACCGACAGTACGCCGAGGCCCGGCAACGCGAGGAGGCCGAGTACCGAGCCCTCGGATGGCGAGAACGCCGCCGAGCACGCCGGTCGCGCCGCTGACCACGAGGGCAGCTCCGAATTCTTGAGACTCTAACGGCGGGTGTTGACCCGTGCAACCCCATTGCACCGACGACGGCGGGCCGACGAGAGTAGGTGAATGAGAGAGCTTCACTACGGAGGCGGCATTCTGATCGTCGGACTCGATGTCTGCACGGCGGTCTTCGACTACGCCCTTGCACTTGCGCGGGTCGGCCGTTCCGACCTGATCAACGTGCCCGTGCTGGTGAACGGCTCGGTCGCCGATTCAAACATCCTGCTCGGGCCGTCGACCCAGATCTTCTGCACTCCCGCGAGCGAGACGGCCGACGAGCTCGACGATAGCGAAACGATCCGAGATCTGCGCGAGCGAATCGCCTCGCTGCATCGACCGATCAGCGCGGGGGCCGTCGATTCGGTCGTGTATCCGGATTTCGAATTCGAATACTGACAATCTCGGGCAGTACAGTTCAGCTCATGCCATTCGCTCTGGACACCCGTGCCGTGTCGACGGAGCTTGGCCCTGTCTAAGCGGGTGCCGGGCGACCTCGCGCGGCTGATCACCTTCAGCGACGCAGTCGTCGCCATAGCCGCGACCCTGCTGGTGCTTCCCCTGGCCGAGAACGCGACCCGGGGCGGCCTTCCCTCGCTCGGGGACATCGTCGCCGAGAGCGGTGGCCAGGTTCTGCTTCTGCTTCTCGGTTTTCTCGTGATCTGTCGGTTCTGGTTGACCCACCACGACATCATGCGGGAGCTCGTCACCTTCGATGCGCCCCTGTTCTGGTCGAACGCCGTCTGGCTGTTCTCGATCGTGCTGCTGCCCTTCACGACCAGCCTGATCGGCACGTCGGACAGTCGCGATCCTGCCAGCACGGGGGTGTACATCGGCAACATGCTCCTCACGTGTGTGGCCGCGTTGGCGATGCAATGGCACGTCACCCGAACACCGTCTCTTCAGTCGTCGAAGAGCCGAGGAACCGCTCGGCTGACGGGTGGGGTCGTCACCGTGATCACGATGGCCGCCGCTCTCGTCATCGCGGTGCTCGTGCCGGCGGTCGGCCCGTGGGCGCTGCTGCTCCTCGTCTTCGACGGGTTGATCGCGAAACTGTTGCGTCGCAGAACGCACGACGCCGGATCCACCGCGAAAGTGACGCGATGAACCCGGCGCGGATTCTGCTGGAGTTCAGCGCTTAGGCGACCGACTGCTCTCGGCGGGGAAGCTTCCACCCCGGACGTACATAGTGGCACGTGTACCCGTTGGGGTACTTCTCCAGGTAATCCTGGTGCTCCTCCTCGGCCTGCCAGAACGGGCCCGCGGGCGCGACCTCGGTGACGACCTTCGCGGGCCAGAGACCGGATGCGTCGACGTCGGCGATCGTGTCGAGGGCGATCTGTTTCTGTTCGTCTGACGTGTAGTAGATCGCGGAGCGGTAGCTCTCGCCGACGTCATTGCCCTGTCGATTCTTCGTCGACGGGTCGTGGATCTGGAAGAAGAACTCGAGCAGGTCGCGATAGCTGATCTGCGACGGGTCGAAGACGATCTCGAGGGCCTCAGCGTGGGATCCGTGGTTGCGGTAGGTGGCGTTCGGGATGTCGCCGCCGGAGTAGCCGGTGCGGGTAGAGCTGACTCCCGGGCGCTTGCGAATCAGCTCCTGGACTCCCCAGAAGCATCCGCCGGCCAGAATGGCTGTTTCGGTGGTCGTGGTCATCGTGAGATCTCCTCTGTGCTGGTGGACTCGGTGCTGGTGGACTCGGTCGTGAACAGGCCGCGGTATTCACCGTAGCCTTCTGCCTCGAGGTCTGCTTCGTCGATGAAACGCATGCTGGCAGAATTGATGCAGTAGCGCAGCCCCCCGGCCTCGGCGGGGCCGTCGTCGAAGACGTGGCCCAGGTGGCTGTCACCGTGGGCGGAGCGCACCTCGGTGCGCACCATTCCGAACGCCTTGTCGGTCTTGATCACGATGTTGTCGGGATCGACCGGAACAGTGAAACTGGGCCAACCGGAACGGCTGTCGTACTTGTCGGTCGACGCGAACAGCGGCTCACCGGAGACGACATCGACGTAGAGCCCCGCGTCTTTCTTGTTCCAGAACTCGTTCTGGAATGCCGGCTCGGTTGCATCGTCTTGCGTTACCCGGCGCTGCTGGCGCGTGAGGCGGGCGATCGCCTCGGGGCTCTTCTCGTACTGGGCTGACATTGTCGACTCCTCGTGTAGTGCGCGGCTGGCTGCCGCGGATATCAGGTAGAACAGGCATCGCCCGCCGGATGTTCCGCGGTCGGCCAATACTCAGGAATCAGAGTTCACGACGTCGGCGGCACGTCGGAGAACCGGATACTCACTGCGCGACCACCGGGCCACCACGGCATCCGCTCGGGTGCGATCGCGGGGGCCGAGTGAGCGCACGAGAGGACGAATCACGTCGTGCGCAAGCGCGTCGGCGATCTCGACCGGCACGCTGGCGCGCACAAACCCCTCGAGCCTCGTGAGATCGGATGCCACGAGCACCTCGAGCCGGGTCTGGAGCAGAATGACGGCCGCCAGTCGACGCTCATAGACGGGCGCGCTCCACAGCTGGGAGCTCAGCGTCGTGAGCTCGTCGTGCGACAGCTCGGGATAACGGCGAAGCGTGTCGCGAAGAGTGGCTCGGATGGCACCCACCGATGAGCCGTAGTACTCGACGCCCTCGCCGAAACGGGCGCGATGCTCGTCGGCCCGCTGCCACGACGATTCGTACTGCAGAGCCTCATCGATGAGGCCGCACGCCTCGCTCACTCGCTGCGACGCCACTACTCGCTCTCGGTGACCACGCTCTGCAGTACGTCGAAAAACGCATTGTAGCCGATGACAGTCTGCTCGAGCTGGCCCTCGTCGAAACCGGGCGACTGCTGCGACATGATCATCTCGGTGCCGCCGACCACCTCGGCCAGGTCGACCGTGATCACTCCCCGCGCGTCGTCAGAGGGGTTGTCGGTGATCGTCATCACCAGGTGCGAGGGCGCCTCGACCTCGACGTATTCGCCGACCCAGCTGATGGAGGTGTCATCGGGAAGCTGCATGACGGCGCTCCAGGAGCCGCCGGGGCGGACATCCAACGACAGGGTCTCGGCCGGAACGTCGACGCCGTCGGTGCCGAACCACACGGCGAACTTCTCGGGATTAGTCCAGGCGTCGAAGACCGCCTGCGGCGTGGCCGCGAATGAACGGGTGATGGTGAGTGCTGCCATTGCTGTACCTCTCGTCAGTGCTGTGAACGGTAGCGCATGGAGACGACACCGCTCGAGAATCGATGCACCTCGACGAGCTCGAGGTCGAGGCGCACCCCCTGAGGGAAGAACGGCGTGCCGCCGCCGACGGCCACGGGATACGCGAAGTAGCTGTACTCGTCGACGAGGCCTGCCGCGATCGCCTGCGCCGCGATGTTCGCACCCCCGACGCTGATGTCGGTCGTCGCCATTCGCTTGAGCTCGGCGATCGCCCGAGAATCGAATGTCCGCTCGATTCTCGTGCGTTCGGTGGATGCCTCGGCGAGGGTCGTCGAGAACACGACCTTCTGCGCGGCGCGCCAGATGCGGGTGAAGTCCTGCATCACCGGCTCGGGGTCTTTCTCGGCGTCGGGCGTGGCCCAGAACGACATGACGTCGTACATGCGACGACCGTAGAGGTAGGTGCCGATCGGCCTGGCGACTTCGTTGGCCGCGGCATGCACCTCGGGGTCGGGTTCGGCCCAGTCGAAGCTGCCCTCTGCATCGGCGACGTAGCCGTCGAGCGATCCGATTCCGAAATAGATCAGCTTCGCCATGGTCAGGACACTACTCGCCTACTTCAGCAGGCGCACCCGCCTCGCCACAACCCGACGCCTTTCTGGCACGGCCTCAGCCGGTGCATCCGTCTTCTCGCTGCGCACGAAGCCGATGCCGACCAGGATGAGCGCGCCGCCGAGCATCTGCGGAATGGTCAACCGCTCGCCGAGCAGCAGCCATGCATAGAAGGTCGCGGCCACGACCTCGAGCAGCCCCACGAACGAGGCGAGCCGCGAGCCGAGCATCTCGCTCGCCGTGATGCCGGTGGCATAGGCGATCGCGGTCGAGACGATGCCCACGATCAGAAGCGGCATCCACCAGGGCGCCAGACCTCCGAACATCGCGACCTCGCCGAACGTGGCGGTGAAGGGCACGAGTCCGGTCAGTCCGACCGCGCCGAGAACGATTCCGCCGACGACAAGGCCGGCTGCCGCGAGGGCCACAGGGGGAAGCCCGTCGCTGGGCTGAGCCGCGACGACGTAGTAGACGGCGCATCCGATCATTGCCGCCAGGGCGAAGGTGAGCCCGAGCACATCGAAGCTCGCCGATCCGCCGGGCGACACCACCAGAACCAGGCCGACGAGCGCGACGACCGAGCCGATCAGGACGACGGCCTTGGGCATCCGACGCGTGCTAGCCCAGGCGAAGGCGACGAGAAGCAACGGCGCCATGTATTCGATGAGCACGGCGGTGCCGACGGGAATGCGCTGGATGGCGGCGAAGTAGAGCAGCTGGGTTGCGGCGACGCCGATGAGGGCCATGGCGAGCACCCGGCCCCGCGAGCGCCACAGCGTCGACCAGCGGCCGCGAAGCGCCACGATCGCCACCGGCGCGAGCACGATTCCTCCGACGAGCGCGCGCACGGTCACGGCGGCCGCCGGACTCCAGCCGGCCTCGAGCACGGGCTTGATGAGGGCGCCCGAGCTGCCGAAGGTGGCCGCCGCGATCACGGCGATGACGAGTCCGAGCGAGGTCTGTGACCGGGGCATGGCATTCCTTCTCACATTGCTGGTAGAGCTTCCGTATGCCAGACGCTAGTCTCAGAGTGAGTAAGGAGTCAATTTGCATTTAGCCCCTGACACAGAAGATGTACTCGCGTTCGTCGTCGCGCTCGGCAATACCGTCGCCGGCGCCTCTCGTAGCGGCTCCGACGAGATCGCCACGGCCGCCGAGTTGACCCGCCTCCTCGATGCCCACGGCTACACCGGACGGTTCGACCGGGACGACCGTGAACTCGACGCCGTGCACCGCGTGCGCGCGCACCTGCGCCGGGTCTGGGGTCTGTCGCGCGACGAGGCTGCGGCTGAGGTCAATGACATGCTCGAGCTGACCCGCGCATTGCCCCAGCTCGCTCGTCACGACGCCTTCGACTGGCACCTGCACGCGTCGGCGAGCGACGAGCCCCTGGCCGATCGCATCCTGAGCGAAGCGGCGCTCGCCTTGGTCGACGTGATCCGCACCGACGAGATGGCCCGCCTGCGAGTGTGCGGCGCCGTCGACTGCGACGGCATCTTCGCCGACCTCTCGCGCAACGGCTCGAAGCGGTTCTGCAGTGTGCGCTGCGGCAACCGGGTGAACATGATCGCGTTCCGCGAGCGCGCCGCATCCGAGACGGCCTAGCTAGTTCTTGGGTGTGAGTGGCTCGGCATCGATGGCGGGCGGCGGCGCGACGGGCGAGGCCGACGTCGCCGGCCCATTCTCGTTCCACGTCTTGACGATCGCCCATCCGACTGCGGCGATCGGCACGGCAAGCACTGCGCCCGTGATGCCTCCGAGAATCGTTCCCGCCGTGAGGGCCACCAGAATGACGAGCGGATGCAGTTTGAGCGACTGCGCCATGACCACGGGCTGGAGGAAATTGCCCTCGAGCTGGTTGACGGCGATCACGATGAGAACCACGATCAGGGCGACCACCGGACCGTTCGCCACCAGGGCAACGAGTGCGGCCAGGATTCCGGCGGCGGTCGCACCGACGATGGGGATGAAGGCGGTGACGAACACGATCACGGCCAACGGCAGGGCCAGGGGCACGCCGAGGATGGCGAGACCGATGCCGATGCCGGCGGCGTCGACGAAGGCGATGATGGCGGTTCCCCGCACGTAGCCGCCGAGCACCCGAACGGCGGTCGCACCGATCCGCTCGCCGCGCGCCTTGCGGTGGCCTCGGAACGGACGGAGGAAGAAGGCCCAGATGACCGGCCCGTCTTTGAGGAAGAAGAACAGGATCACGACGGCCAGCGCCGCTCCCGTCGCCAGTTCGCCGACGACCGACACGCCGGCAAGGGCGCCCGATCCGGCCTGGCTGCTCGTCGCGAAATCGATGAGGGACTGCTTGGCCGACTCGATCTGCTGGGCGTCGACCGGAATCGGCCCGGTCGTGATGAACTTCTGCAGTTCGTCGAGGCCGTCCTTCGCCGACGACGCCAACGTCTCCCACTGCCCGCGAACGGCGAAGACGATAAGCGTGATCAGTCCGCCGATCACGAGGATGCCGGCGAGCAGCGTCAGCCAGGTCGCCACGATCGCAGACAGGCCACGCCTCTTCAGAAAGCGCATGATCGGCGAGGCGGCGGCGGCGACGATGAGTGCGATCAGCACTGGGATCACCACGAGCTTGAGCTGCACGAGCGCGAAGACCACGATCACGGCCAACGCGAGCACGATGAGGATCTGGCCGCTGCGAATCGCCAGCGAACCCATCTTGTCTGTGAGGAGGGATCGCAGCGTGGGAGCGGCCGTGGGCTCGCCGGAGGGAACGGTCATACACCCACCCTAGGCAACGAATGGATTCGTGCGCCCCCCTAGACTTGGCCGGTGCCGAACCCTTCCGATCCTCGAAGCGGGCAAGCGGCAGCGGCGGCGCGAGGCGGCGGACGGGCACTCGCCCTCGCCGGGATCGTGCTCGTCGCGGTGAATCTCCGCACCGCCGTGGCCGCCCTGTCGCCCATCTTCGCGCAGATCAGTGTCGACATTCCGATCACCAGCGTCGGCGTCGGGCTGCTCGGCACCCTGCCTCCCCTCTGCTTCGCCGTCTTCGGCCTCCTGGCTCCGGCGCTGAAGAGGCACCTGCGCCTCGAGACCCTGCTGATCGCGGCGTTGTGCGCCATCCTGATCGGCCATCTCGTGCGCGGCCTCGCCCCGAGCTATGTCGTGCTCGCGCTGGCGAGCGTTCTGACGTTCGCCGGAATGGGCGTCGCCAACGTGGTGCTTCCCCCCGTCGTCAAGAAATACTTTCCGGCCTCGATCGGTGCGCTCACCTCGGTGTATGTGACGATCATGGCGCTCTTCAGCCTCATCCCTCCCCTCGTCGCCGTTCCCGTGGCCGAGTCGCTCGGCTGGCGCGTCAGCGTATCTCTGTGGGCCGTGCTGGCCGTCGTCGCGATCATTCCGTGGTTCACCCTGTGGATGCGCGACCGTCGGGCGACGGCCGCGTCAGCCGCCGCGGCCACGGCAGGCGCCGCAGCGTCCGCAGCGCGGCTGGACGCCGACCTCCTGCCGGAAGCCTCGCCGGTCGTCGTCGGGCGGGTCTGGCGTTCGCCGCTGGCGTGGTCGATGGGACTGCTGTTCGGCGCGACGAGCCTCAATGTCTATGCGGCCTTCGCATGGCTTCCCGAGATTCTGATCGACCTCGCCGGGGCTTCTCCCGCACAGGCCGGAGTTCTGCTCTCGCTCTACGCGGGCATGGGCATCCCGTTCTCTCTTCTCGTGCCGGTGCTGGCGAGCCGAATGAGATCTGTGGCGCCCCTGATCGCGCTCGGACTCATTTTCTACGTGCTCGGCTACGGCGGGCTGCTCCTCGCCCCGGCCGCCCTCCCCTGGCTGTGGGTGGCGCTCGCCGGCGCGGGCCCACTGCTGTTTCCGCTGGTGCTCGTTCTCGTGGGGCTTCGCAGCCGCACGCCGGAGGGCACCGTGGCGCTCTCAGGATTCACGCAGGGCATCGGGTACGCCCTCGGAGCGCTCGGCCCCCTCGTCGTGGGCGTGTTGCACGAGGCCTCCGGCGGATGGCAACTGCCGATCGTCTTTCTCCTTCTGACGCTCGTCATCGTTGTCGTCGTGGGCCCCGTGGTCGCCCGACCGCGGATGCTCGAGGACGACTGGCACCGCCCGTCGCCCACAGCGAGGTGACGCGAGAGCTTCGAAACGCGATGGCCGGCCTACTCGGCCGGCGCGGCCCGAACGTAGCTCACGAACCGGTAGTGCGTTCCGATGCGGGACTGTCGCCACTCCGTCGCGTCTGCGACGCGCCAGACCTGGGCATCTATGCGGGGCGCGGTGGTGTCGCCCCCGATCTCGAGGTCGAGTTCGGTGACCTCGATTCGGGATGCCCGGGGCAGCGTCTGCGCGTAGATCTCGCCGCCGCCGATGACCCAGACGGTCGCCGACGGGTCGTCGCGACCCGTCGCATCCAGAACCTCGTCGAGCGAATGCCCGACGACCGCGCCGTCGGCAGACCAGCTGTGGTCGCGGGTCAGCACGACGTTGCGCCGGCCCGCGAGGGGTCGAAAACGCTCGGGAAGCGATTGCCAGGTGCGCCGGCCCATGACGACCGTGCTGCCCCAGGTGACCTCTTTGAAGTGCGCGAGGTCTTCGGGCAGATGCCACGGCATCGTGCCGTCGTCGCCGATGACTCCCCCGCGGGCCTCGGCCCAGATGAGCGCGATGCTCATACCGCGACAGGCGCCTTGATCGCGGGATGGTGCACGTAGTCGATGATCTCGAAATCGTCGTAGCGGTAGTCGAAGATGCTGTCGGGCGTGCGATCGATGCGCAGTTTCGGCAGCGCGTAGGGCTCGCGGGTGAGCTGCTCGGTGACCTGCTCGACGTGATTGTCGTAGACGTGGCAGTCGCCGCCGGTCCAGATGAAGTCGCCCACCTCGAGGCCCGCCTGTTGCGCGACCATGTGGGTCAGCAGGGCGTAGCTCGCGATGTTGAACGGAACGCCGAGGAAGAGGTCGGCGCTGCGCTGGTAGAGCTGGCACGACAGTTTGCCGTCGGCGACATAGAACTGGAAGAGGGCGTGGCAGGGCGCCAGGGCCATCTCGGGGATCTCGGCGACGTTCCACGCCGACACGATGATGCGCCGCGAGTCGGGATCGGTCTTCAACGTCTCGATGACCTGAGCGATCTGGTCGATGTGGCCGCCCGACGGCGTGGGCCACGAGCGCCACTGCACTCCGTAGACCGGGCCGAGCTCACCGTCGGCGTCGGCCCACTCGTCCCAGATCGAGACGCCGTTCTCGCGCAGCCAGCCCACATTGCTCTCGCCGCGTAAGAACCACAGCAGCTCGTAGGCGATCGACTTGAAGTGCACCCGCTTGGTCGTGACCAGCGGAAAGCCCTCACTCAGGTCGAAGCGCAGCTGGGCGCCGAATACGCTCGTCGTTCCCGTGCCCGTGCGGTCCGACTTCGCGGCTCCCGTCTCGAGCGTGTGACGCAGAAGGTCTTCGTACGGAGTCTGGAGTGTGGGCACCCTGCGATCTTAAACCCACGGATGCCCTGACGGGACGAAGTATCCTTGACTGCAATGACCACTCGACGAGAAGCCGCCCTCCGCCTCGACATCTCGCTCGAGATGGCGCGCAAGCACGGCATCGCCGCCACGATCTCCGAGGCCGACCTCGCCGAGCTGAACGACAATCCTCCGCCGTGGCTGGCCCAGTCTCGGGCGAACCGCACGGGCACGAAGGCCGTGTGGGTGCAGCTCAGCTGCGATGTGTGCGGCTTCGAAGAGTCGGTGCGACCGAAGAAGTGGTGGCCCGAGTTCACCTACCTCACCTGCGATCATCACAGCATCGGCGACATACCGCTGCCCGCCACCGGCCTCGCGCGCAGCGAGCTCGACGGCATCGGTTCGCGGTTCATCGCGATCATCGACGCGCCGGCCAAATAGGCGGGGCCAAATAGGCGGGGCCGAATAGGCGGGGTCGAGGTCAGAGGGGGCGCGCGTTCGAGGCGTGCGCACGCAATACTCGCGGCACCACCACCCAGAGCGCCACCACGACCAGCAGCACGCCGATGCCCGCGACGACACCGGCTGCGCGACCGAAGACGAAATCGAAGATGAGCATCGCCGTTCCCGCCAGTGTGATCGCGACGCCACCCATCGTGACCTGCAGAAGACGGTCGGTTGCCGCCACGATGGTGGCTTTCGCGTGCTGGCGGAACAGGATGCGGTGCAGGCTCACGGGCGCGAGCCCCATCACCGTCGTGAGGATGGTGACGATCACGAGAGTGGCGTAGACGGTTTTCTGGTAGTCGTCGAGGTCGGTGAACCTGCTCTGGAACACTGCGGCCAGCAGGAAGCCTGTGAGGATCTGTGTTCCCGTCTGGATGACGCGCAGCTCCTGCAGGATCTCTTCCCAGTTGCGGTCGAGCCGCTCGGTCAGCGTCTCGCGGCGTCCGTCGTTGGGGTCCGCGTCCCGATCGTCGACGGCGCCGGCGCCGTTGCCGTTCGTCTCATTCACAGCCGCTCCTCGTTTGTCGCCAGATTACCCAATCGAGCGCCAACTCGAAACACGGCGACTGCGGCATGACGGGAGCACGGGTGTGTACCGTGCGTCAACCCCCGCCGTCATCGGTGAGGTTCTGTCGAGTTCGCGCCTACGATCAGTAGTGGGGTGATCGGCATCCACTGGGGATGGAGGGTTCACGATGAGCGAGACCGCGTCGCACCACCCGTATTCGGTGCTGCGCGACCGTTACCGCATCGAGGCGTTCGTCGGCAAGGGCGGGATGGCCTCTGTCTACCGCGCCCACGACCAGATGCTCGGTCGCGACGTGGCCGTGAAACTCTTCGAGCCGGCGCCGTCCAACACAGAAGAGCTGGCCCGGCAGCATCACGAGCTGGCCGTTCTCGCGAGCCTGAACCACCCGAGCCTCGTCACACTGCACGATGCGGGAATCGATCGCACGGACCCCGAAAATCCTCGCCGGTTCCTCGTGCTGGAACTCGTCGAGGGCAAGAACCTCAAAGAGGCTCTCGATGACGGACCTCTTCCCCTGCGTCAGGTCGCCCAGCTCGCCTTCGATCTCGCCGAAGGGCTCGAGTACGCCCACCACCACGGGGTCGTGCACCGCGATGTGAAACCCGCCAACATCCTGTTGGCCGAGTACTCGCAGCACGGGGTGCGCACCCGGGCGAAGCTCGCCGACTTCGGCATAGCCCAGTCGCGCAACGGCCTGCCCGCCAGCGGCGGCTCCGCCACGGGAACGGCGGCCTACCTCAGCCCGGAGCAGGCACGAGGCGAGCTGCTCGGGCCGGCGAGTGACGTGTATTCGCTCGGACTCGTTCTGCTCGAATGCCTCAGCGGCACGCCCTCGTTCAGCGGACCCAAACTCCAGGCGGCGATGGCCCGACTTCTCGACGATCCCGAGGTTCCCGACGATCTGCCCGTCGACTGGCGCATCGTGCTCACGGGCATGACGTCACGCGCGATCGCCGACAGGCCCGCATTGAACGAGATCATCGTCTTCTTTCGCGACGCGTTCGCTGCGGGCTCGGGCCGGCACGGCGCCCCTGAGGCGACGGCCTCGCCGGGCGTCGGCACGTGATTGAATGGGCGTTTTCCGCCTCAGGATTTACCTACAGCGTCTAACCATCTACGTCAAGGACATGCTGCAAAGGATACGACTCGTCTAGCATTTTCCACGTGACTGATCCCCGAATCAAAAGAACTCGCCTGCACGTCCTCGAGACGACCCGCCGGATGCTGTCCGAGCGCAACGGCGAGACGATCACGCTCAGCAGCCTGGCAAAAGAGGCCGAGGTCTCCAGGCGCACCCTGTACGTGCACTGGGGAACGATCGAGCAGGTCATCAGCGAAGCGGTCAGCCTCGCGCCGGGTGGCGACGGGTTCGACTCGGAAGGCCTGTCGAACCGCGAACGTGTCGTGCACTTCCTGGGCAGCGTGCGCGACGGCATCCACGAGCCGATCACGAAGGTCGCCCTCACGTCGCTCATTCACCACGCGACGCAAGAAGACAAGGCGGTCGCCTCGATGAACGACATGAGCGACAAGCGACTGCAGCAGCTCCGCGACCTCATCGGGCCGGTCACGGCCGAGCAGTTCGCCGAGCTCGTCGGCCCGGTCTACTTCAGTGAACTCGTGTTGCACGAACCCGCATCCGACGCCCTGATCGGGCGCCTCGCCGACGGCGCCGTAGAGCTTCTCGGCGCCGGCGAAGCGGTCGCGCACAGCTGACACCACAGCAGGCCTCGCGTCGCTGAGTGGCGTGTCCTCATTAATGCGGCTGTTCCGCGATGCAGGGCGCAACCTACGATGAGCACGGGCGGGCATCCGAATTGCCGCTTCCTGTCGAAGGATCGAGGCCGCGTTGCTGAAGACCCCTGTTTCGCGCGCCGACCGACTGCTCCGGCCGATCGCCCAGCTGCACGGGCAGACACGCCTCGTCACCGCGGCTCTGCTCATCCCGGTCTTCACCGCCGTCTTCTGGTTCGCCATCCCCCGGGGCACGTGGCCGCGTGTCTTCGTCGCCCTGCTCGTGGTGAGCGCGGTCTATGCGGTCGCGTCGTACCTTCTTTCCCGTGTGTCGATCCGCATCGCACACGACTGCGTTTCAGAGCGGGGTTTCTTCACGAGCAACCGGGTTGCGAGCAAGCGCATCGAGAGCGTCCTCATCGTCAGGGCTTATCGAGGTCATTCTCTCGACCTGGCCGCACACCTGTTTCTGCTCGACGCGAGCGGCGACGCACTGCTGCGCATGCGCGGTCAGTTCTACTCGATCGACAGTATCGAGGCGGTGGCTGCCGCCTTCGATGTGCCTATAAGACGGATTCTCGAGCCGATGACGCGCGCCGAGTTACGCCGTGACCATGCGCCGCTTCTGCACTGGTTCGAGCGTTGGCCCTGGCTCGGCGTCGCCGTGGCTGCGGGCACCATCGCGGCCTTGTCACTCACGCTCATCCTGCTGATGTCGCCCGAGAACCTCGTGGTGGGCTAAGCGTCAGCTTCTTCGACGAAGCGCAGCGTCAGGGTGAGCGTGTGGCCCTCGTCGTTGTCGGCGTAGATCGCCTCGCCCCGCACGCCGGCCAGCTCGCCGGTTCCCGAGCCGGGAACGATGCTGCCGAACGAGTGAGCGTCTGCCGAGTCGACCAGCCCGCCGTGCTGCACGACGAAAGACCCCGACCTAGCCCCGACGGTGCCGGTGAACGATTCGGATGCGAGATAGCCGGCGCCCACAGGGTTGCCCGCCATCAGTAGCTGGGCGACGCTCTGGCCCTCGATGTCTCCGGTGAAGACCTTGGTGACGGTGACCCGGGCGAGTTCGTTGCGCTCCCCGACCTCGCCGTACGGCGCCTGATCCCAGCCGGTGATCTCGAACGGGGCGATGATGGGAGCGTCTTCGATCATGAGCCGATCATAGAGCCTCCGGCCCGTCAGTGCACCGATCTCGGCGGGCGCCGCACGAGCACGCAACCCGAGTCGCTCATAATACGAACACGTCGGGCGCGTCGACTGTTCGCTGCGACCGGATGCGCCGGTCGAGCATCATCGTCGACGCGCATTGCCGAAGATTCCCCGCATCACCTCGGTGAGGATCGTCTTGGTGACCTGCGAGCCGAGAACCTGCTCGATCGGGGTCTTCGACGACCTGCGGGTCGACGACGAGCGCGTGCTGCTGCGCCGAGGCTCGGTCTGTCGCGCCATCCGGTCGTACTCGGCGTCGATCTTCTTCTGCGCGGCCAAGCGTTCTTTCTCGCTTTGGGCGGCCTGCGCGGCGGCGGCCTCGGCGGCTTCGGCCTGGGCCGCAGCGGCGGATGCGGCGTCGAGACGACGGGCGAGCATCTCTTTCGCCGAGTCGGGGTCGACCGCGACTCCGTACCGGGCGAGCAGCGGCGACGCCTGCACTGTGGCCTGCATCTCCGCGGTCGGCGTGGGGTCCATGGAGCCCTGCGGAGCGCGCATCCGCGTCCACGCGACCGGCGTGGGCGCACCTTTCTCGTTCATCACCGTGACGATCGCCTCGCCGATGGCCAGGCTCTG